>JAEWHG010000160.1 GCA_023387935.1 Bacillota bacterium | reverse complement strand
TCAAAAGCGAGTGCTAACTATATTTATAATGGTATCCAAAAGTGATTTTCCTAGCAAACACCAATATTGGCTATTATATTCCAATAGAAAGAAATATATTCATTATCATCCCTATATCTCAAGATTTCGCTTGTTTACTGTTTATTATATTGCAAAATTATAATCCCTCCATGCTATAAAAATTAACCCTATAAATGCACATCCTCTATTAAACAAAATATTCTTTTAGAATCTTAGCTATGGAATTAATCTTAATATATATGGCTGAAAAATATAATATATTATAGGTATAAATACAGCAGGAAGCATGTTACCTACTCTTATTTTTTTTATTTCCAATACATTAATAGAAATAGCCATAATTAAAAGACCACCGATTGCAGACATTTCTGTTATTACACTTTCTATTAAAAATGGTTTCATGAATGCTGCTGTAACAGTAATTAGCCCTTGATATAAGAATACTGCCGCACCTGAAAACGCAACGCCTATACCTAAGGTAGATGCAAGTATTACTGCCATTATACCGTCAATAAGTGATTTAGCAAATAAAATTTCGTGGTTACCAGTTAAACCACTTTCTAAAGCGCCCATTATAGCCATAGCGCCAATACAAAAGATTAGACTAGCAGTAACAAATCCTTTAGCTATGCCACCTTCTTTTGCACCAACTTTATTTTCTATCCATAGACCAAGTCTTTCAAGCCCATATTCAATTTTAACTGCTTCTCCTATTATGGTACCTATAACAACACTTGAAATCATCAAAAGTATGTCTTCGCCTCCTAGTGCTCCGGACAAACCAATAATAAAAACACTTAATCCTAATCCATTCATAATTGTTGCCTTATAACCCTCAGGAATTCCTTTTCTTAAAAAAACACCTAAAACTCCTCCTGTAACAATTGCTAAAGCATTTACAATAGTACCTAACATAAATTCATCCCCCATTTATCTAACAGATGTTCCTTTGTAAATTCTATTTTCCTATTCCAGTTTCCCTTGCATAGTAAAATAAATATTGTTGTGCATATCCTGCATACTGATTAAACTTTTCTCTTCCAAAGGCTTCAATCTTTTTATTAGAAGTATCTTCTTTAAAATAGAAATGTTCCATAACTCTTTTTACCCATACATCTACAGGAAAGGCATCTACCTTACTCATAGCAAAAAATAAAATGCAATTTGCCACCTTAGGCCCTACGCCATCAAACTTAAGTAAAGCTTCAAAACAATCTTGGCTGTTTAATTTTCTAAAATCTCTTAATAGAATCCCTTTATCTACAACTTCCCTAGCCGTATTTAAAATATATTTAGATCGATATCCTACACCACAGGCCGTTAGCTGATCATCCGATAAATTGTAAATATCTTTAGGCTCTGGAAAACTATAATAATCCTTACCTTTATATTGTCCTAAATGCTTTCCAAAGTTTTCACTCAGTAATCTTATAGATTTTTTTATGCGAGGTATTCCATTATTAGCAGAAATAATGAAAGAAATTAACGTTTCCCATGGATCCTGCTGAAGTATTCTAATACCGTACCCAAAATCTGTTGCAGCCCTCATAATTTCGTCGCCTTTATTTAAATCTTTTTTAATCTTTCCATAATCAGTATTTAAATCGAAATATTCAATCCAAATATTATTAAAATCATCTATATTCGTATTATCAAAAACAATTGTATCTTCTTCACTTTTTACATTTAAGACTTTTCCAAATGCAACTCCTGTGTAGCTTCCGTCCTCCTCTAAATCCCATCTAAAACATTGACCACATTCAAAGATATGCTCTGGCTCAAAGTCTTTTAATTTTTTTACTATGATCTTGTCGGCTTCTTCTATGATCTCCAGCTTATTCACTCCTTTGTATATAATGAATTTAAGAGTAATCCCTAGAAACACTTAGCTCCTAGGGATATCATTTAACTATTCATTCTTATAAATAGCTTAGTTAATACAATAGATATTCACTGTATCTTACTACATAATTAATAATAATTTTCATCTGTATCAATATAAGATAGTGGCTCATATACAGAAAATGATTCATATACTTGATTTCCTGTACTTATATCAAAATATAGTCTTCTATTTTCTTCATTTTTGGTTGATTGATAACTGTAAGTAACTACTGGCATATAATATGTATAAAAAGATCTAACAATAGACATGCCTGTATATCTCATATCCAAAAGTTGCTCTGAATATTTTTCCTCAATATCTTCAAGGGATACTATTACCTTAGATATAGGCACTTTAGTTCCCCCAAAATCGCTAGAATACTTTATAACTCTACCACCTCTTGAAGATACATTAACTTGAACACGATCGCTGACCATAGTAATTTCCCCCGAAACGGGAATAAACTGAAATGCATAAATCGTATCTTCTGTGTTTTCTTCAGTAATTAATGATACAGCTTCTATTATATTGTCGTATTTTTCAAATCTGTTCATAAATCCCTTAGCAACATTTAAAGCTTCATCCTTAGAAATAAGCACATCACTACTATTCTTAGTACTATCCTCAAATTTTCTAAGAGAACCATCCATGGCATCAATCCATATTAAATATGATAATTCATCATCCATATGGTAGCTTATTTCATAATAATGAACACCATCCTTAATCTGAACCTTATCTGCTACCTTTCTATACTCTCGAAAACTAATAAGTTCTGGGAAGTTTTTATCAACTTCTGCTAGTATTGTGTCAAAATCTATATAATTAGGATGTTTATTAGGAATACGACTATGTCGATATAGCCTCGTTATTTCTTCCATATTGCTAGCCCACTGACTTAGTCCCCCGTCACCCTTATCAGGCTTTTTAATCTCATGTAGGCGTCCCTCAATATTGCTATATATAGTCAAAAATTTCTCTAGTTCCTTATCTATATTCTCTAAAAGCTCTATATCATAGTCCGTCATTTTTTCATTATGGCTACTATAT
>JAEWHG010000096.1 GCA_023387935.1 Bacillota bacterium | reverse complement strand
TGTAGTCGGTAGTGAAATCATAGGACTACTACCGATGGAAGCTTTAATAGACACAGCCGTATATTATTTAGGTGTTGAAGACTTTTCAATGGATCAGGTGCTGGAATCTAGGATGATGGAATAGCTTAAAATAAAAAAGTGGCAGATTTGTTGTTCACATAATTTTATATCATATTTAGAGTAAGTGTTACAACATTACTAAATTTTTGTAAAAACACCTTGACAAACAGACCGTTGGTATGTTAATATACATAACATACCAACGGTCTGTTATGTGGAGGTGAACTAATGGCAAGAAATAAATATCCGGAGCAAACGGTAGAGCGCATTTTAGATGCTGCAACGAAGCTATTTCTAGAAAAGGGCTTTGAAAGCACAAGCATACAAGACATTCTTGATGAGCTAAAAGATTTATCAAAGGGGGCAATTTACCACCATTTTAAATCTAAAGAGGAGATTGTGATAGCGGTTGCAGATCGTATATCCAGAGAGCAGCTTCCAGAACTTTTAGCAATTTCTAATGCACCAAATATGACAGGAATAGAAAAGTTAAAAGCAATCTTTTGTCATTCCTTAAAGTCTCCTCAGCAAGCTGAAATCATTACAACCATGCCAACGCTTTTACATAATCCTAAGTTTTTGGTATTGGAGATAGAAAATACCCTCTATGATGTTGCTCCTACTATTATAGAACCTTTAATTCGGTTAGGCATTGAGGATGGCTCAATTCAAACTGATTATCCAAAGGAACTTGCAGAAGCACTTTTATTGTTAATGAATATCTGGATGAATCCTTTTGTTTTTGATATGACACCGCAGGAATTAAAAAATAAAATGATGTTTTTCAAGGATTTGACAGAAAGACTGGGGCTTTCCATTATTGATGAGGAAATAATTGATCAAGTAAAACAATTACAGAGGTTAAAAAATAAAAAGTCTTAAGACTTTTTATTTTGAGAGAATACATACCAACTGTCGGTATAAAATTTTAGGAGGATAAAAATGAGCAAAGAAATCACAATCAAAACCAATGCGATATGCAAAGAATTTGATAAAAAACAAATTTTAAACAGAATTAACCTAGCAGTCGGAAAGGGAGAAATATTGGCTATTCTTGGTGAGAATGGAGCAGGAAAAACAACACTTTTAAAACTAATAGCAGGGCTTTTGGAACCCACCGAAGGTGAAGCAATGATTCTTGAGAAAAATGTGTGGAACTTTCGATTAGAGATACTTTCACAGATTGGACTTCTTATCGAAACACCATTTTTTTATGAACATCTTTCTGCAAAGGAAAATCTTAAAATTCATTTGGCTTATATGAATTCACAGGGTGACATTGACCTTATTTTAAATCAAGTAGGATTATCGAAAGTCGGTGAAAAACCTGTATCAAAATTTTCTCTTGGTATGCGTCAGCGTTTAGCGATTGCTCGAAGCATCATTCATAAGCCTAAAATATTGTTGTTGGATGAGCCAATCAATGGACTTGATCCCATTGCTATAAAGGAAATCAGAGAACTTTTGCTTTTCCTAAAAGCAGACGGTATAACGATATTGCTATCTAGCCACATTTTGAGCGAGGTTGTTTCAACAGCCGACAGAATAGCTGTAATAAAAAATGGAAATATCGTTGAGATATTTGAGGTCGATGAAGCAAAAGGAACTTATGGTGAAAAACTCGAAGATTATGTGATAAGTATTATGCAAGTAGGAAAAATAATATGATGAAATTAGTTGCATTGGAACTGAAAAAGAACAAAATAAGATCTTTTATTATGGCATCGGGCTATATTTTTTTAACTTTGCTTGGTTTTGCATTTTTGACCTATTTTATTCCTAAGATGGAAACACCAACTTATAGAGTGCCCACGCCTGATATACAAATGTTTACAAAATGGAATTTTTTTATCTACTTAAATACAACTGTATCCTTTTCTATATTTGCAGTTTTTGGGGCAATCATGCACGCAAAAATATCTGTAGTAGAATACACGGGTAAGCGCAGTATCTTATTGCTATCTTATCCACAAAGTCGGAAAAGAATATTATGTGTAAAATGTGGTTTGGTATTTTTTTTCACGGTAGTTATGATGCTTTTATGTACTTTAAGTTCACTCGGTATTTTTGCAACAGTTTCTAATTTGTTTCATTTGATGCCTAAGCCTTTTACACAATTGGATTTTTCACTGCTTGTAAAAACTGCAACAATTTCGTCTTTGCTTGCAGCTTCGGTTGGACTGATCGCATTGCGTATAGGGCTTTGGAAAGGTTCGCTGATTGCAACAGTAGTCACATCAGTTATATTGATTATGCCGTTTGGGAATATCATTACTTTGTTTCCAGACAAAGCATTTTTCATATTTTTGATTGCTTTTGGAATTATTTTTGCTATTGCTATGCTGCTTTTAGCAGGAATTCTTGCAAAGGTGAATAGAATGGAGGCACTCTAACATGAATAAATCAAAACTATTTTCTAAGGATTTTACTCTTGTAGTGATTGGACAAATTATCTCGTTGTTTGGTAATGGCATCATACGCTTTGCGCTACCTTTGTATTTACTAAAACAAACAGGATCATCAACACTCTTTGGAGTTGTTACTGCACTTTCTTTTTTATCCATGATTATTTTGATGCCAATTGGCGGAATGATTGCAGACAGGGCAAACAAACGAAATATTATGGTAGTGCTTGATTTTTCTACAGCTTTGCTTATGATCGCTCTTATTTTACTGCTTGGAAAGGTAGATTTAGTCGCATTGCTTATTGTTGTTCTTATGGTTTTATATGGCATTCAGGGTGCTTATCAGCCTGCTGTACAGGCAAGCATTCCACTTTTGCAAGATAAAACCCATCTTTTACAAAGCAATGCGATTATCAATCAGGTCAATGCACTTTCAGGATTGGTAGCTCCTACTTTGGGTGGCGTTTTGTTTGGTGCTTATGGGATTAATCCGATTATTATTATTGGTGCAGGTTGCTTTTTATTTTCAGCAGTCATGGAAATCTTCATTTGTATTCCGCATCAAAAAGTTACAGGAAACCAGCATGTTTTTACTATGATGAAAGACGATGCAAAAGAAAGTTTTTCTTTTATGAAGCACGATAAACCAATTATTCTAAAAAGCATTCTAGTTATATGTTTGATTAATCTATTTTTAAGTTCTCTTATTATCATTGCAATGCCTGTACTAATTACACAGACATTAGGCCTATCAGATGTGTTATATGGTTTATCTCAAGGTATACTGGCTTTAGGAGGACTAATTGGTGGAATTATGGTGGGCGTGTTTTCCAAAAAGTTTTCCATAAAAAAAGTGCCGTTACTATTATTGATTGCGGCAATTTCGTTGTTGCCTGTTAGTCTTGCCCTCTTTCTGAATTTGCCGCAAATGGTCAGCTACTCTATTATTGTTGCAAGCAACTTTGTAATTATGGGTGTTGCAACTATGATTACTATTCAAATGCTTACTTTTATACAGGGCGAAACCCCTACAAATCTCACCGGGAAAGTTATAGCGAGTGTGATGGCTTTATCTATGTGCTCACAGCCACTTGGCAAGCGATGTATGGCTTTTTATTTGATTACTTTACATCGTCTCAGTATATAATTATTTTTGGTTCCATTGCTATATCCTGTATGATTGCATTATTCTCCAAAAGAATATTTAATTATAGCAACGAGTCAATACAAGTCCATTGATACAGATAAGGTCGCCCTTTTGCATTTATTCACAAATTTTGTTATAATACCGTTCAACGATGTACTGTCCCATATCATCATTTCCTTTATTCTAAAAGTATAATATAAAACAGCGAAGATAGTCAGACCTTCTTATCCGACTATCTTCGCTGTCTTAATTGGATGAATACTACGGATTGAACTGACCTTTGTCAAGTAGACAGGTAATTTAATTAAAAATTTTATGCACATTTGGATGCATGGTTTCGATATTCTAAAGGAGCCATGCATCTCAGTCTTTTTTGAAATCTTTTTTCGTTGTAAAATATAATATATTCAACTATTTTTCCTCTTAATTCTTCAAGTGTTCTGAACTTTTTTCCGTAAAACATTTCAGCTTTTAAAGTACCAAAAAATCCTTCCATAGGGCCATTATCAATACATTTTCCAACTCTAGACATACTTTGAGTCATGCCAGCTTTTTCAATCTTACTTTTAAAGATATTCCCTGTATATTGAAACCCTCTATCACTGTGAAATATGGGTTTAGCATCAGGATATTTTTGTATTACTTTATCAAACATGCTAAATACAAGATGATTATTGTTCTTAAAGGAGAGTTCATATTCAATAATACTATTATCATAAAGATCCATAATTGGACTTAAATACAGCTTTCTACTATCTCCAGGAATTGAGAATTCAGTTACATCTGTAAGCCATTTCTCATTAGGGGCATTAGCACTAAAATCCCTTGATAAAATATTTTCCTTTGTATACTCTGGCTTTACCCTGATACGATTAACTTTCTTTCTTCTAATTCTAGCCGTAATACCCAAAACATTCATAAGTCTATGTATATATCCTTCTGAGAATGACTTATGATTTAGTTTATTAATGAACATGGTCATTCTTCTATACCCTAAAATTCCATCAAATGTTGAATGATATTCATTAATTAATGAACATAGTAGCTCATCTTGCTTTTCTTTTTCAGGTTTTATCCTATTTTTATGTTTGTAGTACCCACTTCTTGAAACATCTAAAACTTCACATAGCATGATTACTGAATAGCCTTTTTCTTTAAAATTATCTATTGTTTTGTATTCCGCTTCTTGTCTTACTTTCGAGAGCGAAGTTGTCGTTCGAATTCTTCTTTTTTTTTAAGAACTTCAAGCTCAAATTCTCTTCTTTTTCTTAATGCTTTCTCTTTTTCTAGCTCTAGCTTTAGTTTGTCTATTTCTGTTAAATTATTTTCATCAACTTCAGATTTTGTCTTTGGTCCACGCTTTTGATATTTTAGTGCTTCAGGTCCTTTGTCTATATATGCCCTTGTCCATTTGTATACTAGTGCATAGGTAATTGAAAACATATCAGCTGCATCTTTGTAGCTCATATTATTTTCAATAACCCACCTAACTATTTCTAATCTCTCTTCAAATGTAGTCTTTCTAGATTTCATAGTATAGACATCTCCTTTAGGATCATAATCTTTTATATCTATACCATTATACCATTCATTAATCCATCTTCTTACAACGGAATAAGCAATATTATATTTAGCTGCTAAGTCAGGCATTGAATATTTACCTGAAGTATATTCTTCTACTACTGACAGCTTAAACTCCTTACTATATGATTGGTTTCTACTTGATGAATCAAAAGCATTAGGTCCGTGTTCTTTATATCTTAGATACCATTGACGCACAACTTCATTTGTAGTTCCAATTTCATCAGCAATTCCTTGAAGACTAATATGACCTTTCTCATAATCCTTACAAGCTTTAATTTTTATTTCTTTACTATACTTCGCTTTTCTTCCCATAAAAAATACCTCCAAGTAGATAATCTAATTTTAATTAATTAGACTGTCTACTTTGGAAGTATCATATCAGATAGCTCCTGTTTTTCTTTGTAAGTTACCATATAATCTATTATAATAAAATTAATGCAATATAATTTAAATATAAACTATAGATTGTTTAGGTTTTTATAAGAACTGAGGTGAAATAAAAATGAGTAATAACTTTGTGCATTTACATGTCCATACGGAATACAGCCTTCTAGATGGATTTACTGTTATAAATAAAGCAATGGATAGGGTAAAAGAACTTGGAATGAATGCAATAGCCATTACAGACCATGGTAGTATGTTCGGTGTAGTTGATTTTTATAAAGCGGCAAAGAAAAAAGGCATAAAGCCGATCATTGGCTGTGAGGTATACACTGCCCCTAGAAAAATGGTGGACAAAGATCCGCAAAGAGATAAAAATCAGGGGCATCTTGTGCTATTAGCTAAAAATGAAGAAGGATACCAAAATATAATAAAGCTAGTATCGAATGGTTTTTTGGAAGGTTTTTATTATAAGCCACGAATTGATTACGATGAGCTTGCTAAATACAGTAGTGGGATAATTTGCTTGAGTGCTTGTTTAGCAGGGGATATTCAGCAGTTTTTACTTCAAGACCAATATGAACAGGCTAAAACCTTAGCGCTTCGTCTTAAAGCTATGTTTGAAGAAGATAGCTTTTACTTAGAGTTGCAAGACCACAATATGCCAGAACAGAAGAAAGTTAATTTAGAACTATTAAAGTTGAGCAAAGAAACTGGAATACCTCTAGTTGCTACGAACGATGCTCATTATATTAATAAAGAAGATGCAAAGGCCCACGATATTTTACTTTGTATACAAACTGGAAAATTAATAGAAGATAAGGAACGAATGCGGTTTCCTAATGATGAGTTTTACTTAAAAGCGCCAGAAGAAATGATTAAGCTCTTTGATTTTGCTCCAGAAGCTATATCTAATACTGTAAAAATCGCAGAGCAGTGTAATTTTGATTTTGATTTTAATACGATTCATTTACCAGAGTACCAGGTATCGGAAGATATATCTAAGGCAGATTATTTAAGAAAGCTTTGCTTTGAAGGGCTAAACAGAAGGTATTCTCCAGTAACAGATGAGTTAGAAAACCGTTTAAAGGAAGAACTTTCTGTTATTGAGAATATGGGGTACGTTGAGTATTTCCTTATCGTTTGGGATTTTATTAAATATGCAAAGGATAATAAAATACCAGTAGGGCCGGGTAGAGGTAGTGCAGCAGGTAGCATTGTTGCTTATACCTTAGGCATAACGGATGTTGACCCAATTCAATACAATCTTATTTTCGAACGTTTTTTAAATCCAGAAAGAGTATCCATGCCAGATATCGATATAGACTTTTGCTACGAGAGACGAGAGGAAGTAATCGATTACGTAAAACAGAAGTATGGAGAAGATAAGGTAGCACAAATAATTACATTTGGAACCATGGCTGCAAGAGCTGCTATTAGAGATGTTGGACGTGTCATAAATATGCCCTACAATGAAGTAGATAAAATAGCGAAGCAAATCCCATTTGCCATAGGAATGACAATAGACAAAGCACTTCATATGAATCCAGAGTTAAAGAAAATATATGATGAAGATAGCCAAAGTCAATATTTAATAGATATGGCAAAAAGGCTGGAAGGAATGCCAAGGCATGCATCTACCCATGCAGCAGGTGTAGTAATATCTAAAAAACAGTTGAAGGATCACGTTCCTTTATATGTCCATGATGGGAATAGTACGACTCAATTTACTATGGGAACATTAGAAGAGCTTGGGCTCCTCAAAATGGACTTCCTAGGTCTTAGAACTTTAACCGTAATTAAAGATGCTATAGAGCTTATTGAAAAGAACCATGGTATTAAAATAGACTTTTCAGATTGTAGTTATGAGGATCCAAAGGTATACGACTTAATTAGTAGAGGAGACACCTTAGGTCTATTTCAGCTTGAAAGTGCTGGAATGATTCAGTTTTTAAAGGAATTAAAGCCTAATTCTTTTGAGGATATTATTGCGGGTATTTCTCTTTATCGTCCAGGGCCAATGGATTCTATACCTAAATATATAGAAAATAAAAATAATCCTAAAAAGATTAAATATATACATGAAAGCCTAGAGCCTATATTGAATGTTACCTATGGTTGTATGGTATATCAAGAACAGGTAATGCAGATCGTAAGAGAGCTAGCAGGCTATAGCTATGGTAGATCGGACCTTGTAAGAAGAGCTATGAGTAAAAAGAAAATGGATGTAATGGAAGAAGAGAGAAAGAACTTTATATTCGGTATAACAAACGAAAAAGGCGAAGTGGAAGTTCCAGGATGTATACGAAATGGTGTTCCAGAGAAAGCCGCGAATATAATATATGACGAAATGATTGATTTTGCGAACTACGCCTTTAATAAATCCCATGCAGCTGCATATGCAGTTTTAGCCTATGAAACAGCATATTTGAAATGCTATTATAAGGTAGAGTTTATGGCGGCTCTTATGACCAGTGTTATGGGGAACACATCTAAGGTAGTACAGTATATTCAGGATTGTAAAAAACAGGGTATTGGAATATTACCTCCAAGCATTAATAGGAGCTTTAGTAAGTTTACAGTTGAGGGAGGAAGCATAAGGTTCGCTCTAGGTGCTGTAAAAAATGTAGGGATAGGAATGATCAATGGTTTAGTTAATGTTAGAGAAGCATCTGGAGAATTTATTAATTTCTTAGATTTCTGTCAAAGGGTAGAATCTAAGGATATGAACAAACGAGCTGTGGAAAGTTTGATTAAATGTGGAGCATTTGATGATATGGGGGCAAATCGTGCACAGCTGATCTCTAGCTATGAAGCAATTATGGATGGCATAAATCAAGAAAAAAAGAGAAAGCTAGATGGACAGATAGACCTTTTTCAAATAAACGATGAAATTGATGCTTCAATAAATCAAATTAGCTTACCGGATATAAAAGAGTTTAATGAAAAAGTAAGACTTAGTATGGAAAAGGAGGTAGTGGGATTTTACATTAGTGGACATCCTCTATCTGAATACGAAAAAGAGCTAGAGCAAATTGCTTCTATAAATAGTCATGAGCTTTTAGATGCTATGGATAATTTGGAAGAATCCAGATTAAGAGACGGACAAACCATAGTGGTAGGTGGAATGATTGCAGAGGTAAATACTAAAATAACAAGGAATAATCAGCTTATGGCTTTTATAGTTTTAGAGGATTTATTCGGAACTATAGAATGTATAGTTTTTCCTAGGACATTAAAAACCTTCAATAGCCTTGTTCATGATGAAAGTTTTGTAGTTATTGAGGGAACATTAAATATTAAAGAAGATGAGCAGCCTAAGGTTTTAGTTAATACAATCAATCCATTGATAAAAATACCAGAGAATGAGTTAGAATCTTTAGGAAAGAAAAATGGGAATAAAGTATTTATTAAACTTGCAAATAAAATGGAGTGGCATCTAATTGAAGAAATAAAGCCAACCTTAAAAAACTACAGTGGAAATACACCAATCATCATATATATTGAAGACACAAAGGAAAAATTGCAGGCTGATAGGAACTTGTGGATAGACCTAAATAAAGATATAATAACTAAACTAACTAGCTTTTTCGGGAAAGAAAACATAAAAGTAGTTTAATGTAAAGTTATCTATTATATAACAAAATAAATAATATATGATATAATATGAAATGAATTAAGGAAATTCAAACAACAGAGATAATAATTTAAAAACCATAGAGGAGGCCTAGTAAATGTGGACAGTTATATATATGGCTAATACACGTCAAGATGCGGAAAAACTACAAAATATACTAGTGAAAGAGGGCTTCTTAGTTAAGATTAAACCCATTAGTAAAAACAATGTAGATGGTACGAACGAGGTTTTAGTACCAAGATCAGAAGTAGAAGAGGTTCACACAATTTTAATTCAACTTGGGTTATAGTCCTAAGTATTTGTATTTTACAAGGAAATACAAAAAAACAGGATACATTTGTTTAACAAAGTCCATTTAGGTTAAATATTTATATAAATGTGACTTTGTTATTTTTCTAGATATAAATGTATTTATAAAAAAATAAACAAAGCGGGACATAAAAAGTCCGCCTGGGTGAAATGGAGGGTATTTATGAAAAAAATTGCTGTATTAACCAGTGGGGGGGATGCACCTGGTATGAATGCTGCCATTCGTGCAGTAGTAAGAAGTGGTATTTATAACAATACAAAGGTTATGGGAATAAAACAGGGGTTCGATGGCTTAATTAATGCGCAGATAGAAGAGATGCACTTATCCTCTGTAGCAGATATTATACATAGAGGTGGGACTATTTTAAGGACTGCTAGAAGTGATGAGTTTATAACAGAAGAAGGCCAAAGAAAGGCTCTTAATGTAATTAAAGTATTAGGAATAGAAGGAGTTATCGTAATTGGTGGGGATGGCTCCTTTAAGGGTGCAAGAGCGCTTAATCAGTTAGGAATACCTACAATTGCTATTCCCGGAACAATAGATAATGATTTAGCATATACGGACTATACGATTGGATTTGATACTTCAGTTAATACGGTAATAGATGCAATAAGTAAAATAAGGGATACATCTACATCTCATGGTAGAGCTAATATTATTGAAGTAATGGGTCGTCATTGTGGAGATATAGCTCTAATGGCTGGACTTGCAGGTGGAGCTGAGAGTATTATTGTTCCTGAAGTAGGTCTTGATGTGGATCAGGTATGCAATAAGCTTTTAAAGGGAAGATATAGAGGTAAGCTACATAGCATTATCGTATTGGCAGAAGGCGTTGGCGGTGCAATGGATATGAGTAAGGAAATAGAAGAAAAAACAGGAATACAAACTAGAGCAACTATATTAGGTCATCTTCAAAGAGGCGGTAGTCCAACGGCCTTCGATAGAGTTTTAGCTAGCAAAATGGGAGCAAAAGCAGTGGAACTTCTTTTAAAAGGAGCTAATAATAGAGCCGTAGGAGCGAGTGGAAAGAATATTGTTGATATGGATATAACTGAGGCATTAGACATGAAAAGTAATTTCGATATGGATACCTATGAGCTAGCAAAGATATTGTCAATTTAAGATGAATATATTAAATATGGAGGGCTAAAGCATGAAAAAAACTAAGATAGTGTGTACTATTGGACCTGCAAGTGAAAATAAAGATGTATTTAGAAAACTTGTATTAAATGGATTGAATGTTGCTAGACTTAATTTTTCCCATGGGAACCATGAAGAGCACGGTGAAAGAATTAAAATGATAAAAGAAGTAAGGTCAAAATTAAATGAGCCTGTAGCAATTTTATTAGATACAAAAGGCCCAGAAATTAGAACAGGTAAATTTAAAGATCCTGAGGTAGAGCTAAATGAAGGTCAAAAATTTATTATTACCACAAGAGACGTATTAGGAGATAATACGATATGTAATGTAAGCTACGATCAGCTTCCTAATGATGTAGAAATAGGAGATGCTATTTTAATTGATGATGGCTTAGTTGGACTTCGAGTTAAAAATATTATTAGTGATACAGATATTGAATGTGTAGTTGAAAATGCAGGAATTATAAAGAATAATAAAGGTGTAAATGTACCAGGAGTAAAGATAAATCTGCCTGCTATTACGGAAAAAGATGAATCTGATATTAAATTTGGTATAGAAATGGATATCGATTTTATAGCTGCATCTTTCGTTAGAAAGGCATCAGACGTTTTAGCTATAAGAAAAATTTTAGAAGAAAACAATGGAAGTCATATTCAGATTATTTCTAAAATAGAAAATCAAGAAGGCATGGATAATCTGGATGAAATAATAGAGGTTTCCGATGGATTAATGGTTGCAAGAGGTGACCTTGGAGTTGAGATACCAACGGAGGAGATTCCGTTAGCTCAAAAAGAAATGATTAAAAAATGTAATAAAGCTGGTAAGCCTGTTATTACAGCAACTCAAATGTTAGACTCTATGATAAGGAATCCAAGACCTACACGTGCGGAGGTTACTGATGTTGCTAATGCAATATTTGATGGAACCGATGCAATTATGCTGTCTGGAGAAACTGCTGCAGGAAAATATCCAGTGGAAGCAGTTCAGGTTATGAGCAATATTGCTAAACGAGCAGAGGCATCCATTGACTATAGAAGTTTATTAAAAAGTAAGGCTATAGAAAGAGAAACATCTGTAACAGATGCAATAAGCCATGCTACCTGTACAACAGCAGCAGATTTAGATGCATCAGCCATTGTAACTGCTACATCCTCAGGATATACAACTAGGATGGTATCTAAATTTAGACCGTCTGCACCAATCATTGCAACTACAACAAGGGAAAGTATTAGAAGAAGATTAAGCTTAATTTGGGGAGTTTACTCCGTATTAACAGATCAGTTGAACTCTACAGATGATATCATAGACTTATCGGTGCAAAAGGCTTTAGAATGTGATCTTATAAAAAATGGAGATCTTATAGTAATTACAGCTGGGGTTCCTGTAGGTGTTGCAGGTACTACAAACTTGATTAAAGTACATATCGTAGGCGAAGTAATTCTAACAGGAACAGGAATCGGTAAAAAATCAGCTACTGGAAAAGTAGTTATTGTAGATAATTTTAAAGATCATGGCAATAAGTTTAAAGAAGGCGATATTTTAGTAACGAAGACTACGGATAGAGAGCTTATTCCACTAATGGAAATAGCAGGTGCAATAATCACAGAAGAAGGTGGATTAACTAGTCATGGTGCCATTGTTGGACTTAACTTAAGCAAACCTACATTAGTTGGAGCTAATATGGCCACTGAAAAGCTAAAGGATGGAGATATCGTTACTGTAGATACCATAAGAGGGTTAGTTTATAGCGGTGAAACAAAAGTTCTTTAGTGAACTTTTGAATATATGCACACAAAATGGGAGTAAAAACATATAATATATTAAAATCAAAATCTCCCCCTTGAAGATATTGATAAACAAAAAAGTCTACAGTAATTACAGTAGGCTTTTTTGTTATGATATAATATACATATGTAGAAAGGATAGGTGAGTATTTTGGAGGTTTATGAAAGCACGTTAGTAACAAGATATAAGGAAACGGATCAAATGGGTGTCGTATATCATTCCAATTATTTCGTTTATTTTGAAGTAGCTAGAACGGATTTTTTAGAAAACTACGGTTTGAAATATAAACATATGGAAGATATCGATATAATGTTACCTGTAATAGAAGTAAACTGTAAATATAAAATTTCAGCTAAATATGCAGATAAACTAATTATTAAAACGAAAATAGGGAAGTTAAGCCCAGTAAAAATAATGTTTGAATATAAAATATTTAGAGAGTCAGATGGGGCATTATTAGCAGAAGGATTTACAGACCATGCTTTTGTAAGCAAGAAAAGCTGGAAACCAATGAACCTAAAAAAAACTAATCCTGAAATTTACGAAAAAATGCAAGCATTAATATAATGAGTTTTTGTTTATAATATAGATAGGATAAGAATCTAAATTTTTTTATGAGGTGAAGAAATGTTATTAAAATTAATTTTATTATTTACCTTATTACCTCTTATAGATTTTGGTATATTATTGAATATAGGGGATTACATAGGTTTTAGATATACTATAACTATAGTAATTATAACAGGATTTGTAGGAGCATATTTTGCTAAAAGAGAAGGTAGAGATATTATTCACAAGATAAAATTTGATATAAGCCAAGGTAGAATGCCGACGGACGAGCTTATTGGAGGACTATGTGTTATTATAGGAGGAGCTTTTTTATTGTCGCCTGGATTAATAACTGATGGGCTTGGTTTATTATTAGTTTTACCAATAACAAGAACTTTCTTTGTTCATATTATAAAAAGAAAATTCAAAAACATGTTAACTGGAGGAAAATTTTGGTTTTATCTTAAAAGGTAACAGGGCATTTTAGAAAATGCAACTAAATAACTAGGCTGGATTAGGTATAAAAACTGTAAAATTGTTCTATAATGAATAATAGGCTTTAATTAAGCATTCTTATTTTGAGCACTTAAAATTTTAAGCACAGCTTAAAATCGAGTGCGATATAAAGTTTGTGAGTATAAACGAACAAATTTTATTTTGTTTTAACGGACAACTGATCCCATCTTGTGCACAGAATATTTAATTATCTGTGCAATTTTTTTTGCATAAAAAGAGAATTCTTCTTAGAAGAATTCTCTAGAATAATTTTGTATATGTCTAAATTTCTGGGTTAATATAAACAGGTGGCTGGAAGTCATAAATTATTATGCTTTGATTATTCGAGCCATTGGAATCAAGTTTTAGTTGAATGTTAATAGAATCTACATTTTCTAAAGATAGAAATGTAAATATAATTCCATCCACCATCCTTTGACGTAACTGCGGATTATTCTCATAAGCCTTTGTAAAAGATTCGTTAAATGTGAGTGTAAGCACACCCTCATTAAGGCTATAATCTAAAAGCTCAACTTCATTAGGAACAATAGGGTGTACTTTAGAATTATACAGCCCAGGTATGGCTTTGAACTTCAAAACATCAAAAAAAGTTGGTATTTTAATGCTTTCATCAAAGTTTTCTGTTACTGCGCCCAATTGAGCAAATGAAACTGGAACCAATAAAAATCTATTTGTATCAGATAAATATGAAACATAGATCACATCAGTATTTTGATTATAATAAGGCTCATTCATTACCATTCCATGAAATGCATTATTTACAACCTTACCATTAAATTGAAACTGAACTTTAGATATTCTATCAGCAGAAGTTATAGAATTTATTAGGCTGTTTACTGCCATTGTAGCAATACTAGATCCTTGGTCATATGACCCAAGATTTGCTGGCAAATTAATATAGGCTGTGTCCCCAACTTTTCCAGCCTTTCCATCGGATGGGATGGGAGAACTATTTGATAATCCTAACTTACTATCTGGTCCATTTTCTAAGTTTCTAAGAATTGTAGTCAATGGATAGCTTGTATAAGGTACGAATCTAGTAACAGGTACTAAATAGTTTAACTCTTTATCTGGAAAATATAGGGTTAAAGGAGTTTGTCCTGTTTTAGAAGTTGCTAGTGCATTTGTATAGGTTCCTTCACTACTAAAATTTATATTAAAGTCTGTTTTATCCAAAATAAATTCTTTGTTTTCAGAATTTGGGTGTAATTTTAAGCTATAAGACCCATCGGGTAGATTTAATTTGCTTTGATCAAAATCGAAGGTAATATATGCTGGATTTTCACTATAAATTTCAAGGGTTTTATAGTTACCAAGAGGGACAAGTTCATCTAGGGAGATGTGTTTAATAGTATCTCCATTAGATGTTAATTCTACAGTAAAGGGATTCGTCTCATCAAATACTAGGCTTGCATAGTTTTCCTTTGGATTTAAAGAAAATCCTAAAGTAATTTGAAAATGATTGTTCGATAGTTTTTTTTCTTCTGAAGTTATTGTAATAGCATTTTCCTTTGGGATAATAGTTGGCATTAATGAGGTAAGATTAAGATTTATGCTACTAGCATAAATAGGCATACCAGAAGCGGTTATCCCAATTAATAATAATATAAATATGTTCCTCATAGTTCTTAACATTTAATCAGCTCCGATCTTAGCTTTGTCCAATGTATATTTTAATTATAGAATATTCAATCGTTTCCGTAAATACTAATCGTACAACAAAAGTTAGCAAAAAAGTTGTAAAGTAGTGTAGAATGATAGTGTAGGTATTTATTTCGACAGTTTTAGTAGAAATCTATTAAATTGAAGGTAATAAACTAGAATAAAAATCAATCAGTGTAATATATAGTGCACTGTACATATGAGGAGTGTTTTAATAATGATCGAAAAAGATCAAGTGTATCAGTTGGAAATAAGTAGTTTAGGTCATAGTGGAGAAGGTATTGGTAAAGTAGATGGATTTACAGTTTTTGTTGAAGATGCTATTCC
>JAEWHG010000091.1 GCA_023387935.1 Bacillota bacterium | reverse complement strand
TCCCATACCGAACACAGTAGTTAAGCCCTTCAGCGCTGATGGTACTTGGCGGGAAGCTGCCTGGGAGAGTAGGTCGTTGCGATATAACTTTAAAAACACAGTTGTACTATATACAGCTGTGTTTTTTATTGTTCATAAATATCTCGTATATAGTTCCTTTTTTATAACGAATAGGAAAGTTCTCCTTTAACGTTTTAAATAGAAAAAAACTTTCCGTAAATGAGTTTCAAAAAAAGCTTCCTAATAATGTTTCAATAGAAGCTTTTTTTTATTTTAAAAAGAATATTACAATAAATATTCTAATACAATATATTAATAAAAGATTCTTCTATAGTCTACTATAAAATAGAAAAATAAGGATGAATGTAACATATAAAATATAGTGCAAAAGTATTAAATTTAAAACGAAATAGTGGTATAATGATACCATGGAAATCTGGAGAAATACTAAGGGGGATGGAAATGATATTTCAACAATTATTTGAACTAGGCATGTCTTTCGAAGTGTTCGCTCCTAGCAATCCCGATGCGAATATGGAAAAATTATTAGAAATATATCATGGAATTGAACTTGAGGAAGAATTAATTAGCAAAATCCAGTCAATAGATAATAAAATACATGTTTTGGTTTTCGCAGAGTTGTGGTGCCCCGACTGCATTATTAATTTACCTGCAATAAAGAAAATAAGTGATATTAATTCTAATATTACCTTTAGCATTTTAGATAGAGAAGGTAACGAAAAGTACATGGAAAATTATAAAATATCTGGTAAACCTAAAATTCCTACATTTATTATATTAAATGATAAATTTGAAGAAATAGGCTCATTTATTGAATATCCAAGGGTACTTAGAGATATTGTAAATAAAGGTAATCAAGTAGAAGTTATTGTAGCAAAGCGTAAGTATCATAAGGGCGAATATGTAAAAAACACGATAGAAGAAATTGTAGATATAATAATAGAAAAGTAAGATAAACATATGTATTAGTAAATAATAAACAGAAAGTAGCGAAAAAAGAGATATAGAAGTAATATATCTCTTTGACTTTGTCGTTTAAGAATGATACAATATTTAGTATATAGTAAATAAAAGAAGTACCATATGTAGTTAATTGGTGCTTCTTATTATTTTTTACATATGGACAAGGGGGATTTTAATGATACAAATAATAAAGCGAAATGGTAGATTAGTAGAATTTAATGCAACTAAGATTATTAATGCTATTAATAAAGCCATGACTGAAACAAAACTAGGAATTAATGAGGAATTAAGTGCAAAAATTGCAGCTGAAATAGAAGAGAAAATTAAAAATCAATCTAAATCAATTCATGTAGAAGAAATACAAGATATTGTGGAAATGCTCCTAATGTCTTCTGATAGAAAAGATGTTGCTAAGAGATATATTATTTATAGAAATGAAAGAGCAAAGGTTAGAGGAATACAAAAAAATTCTGATGAGAAGCTTTTAACTGATGAATTCATTAGCAAATACAAACATCAGATTTCACCTTTAAAGCAATTAGGTAATTTTGTATATTACCGCACATATTCTAGATGGTTGCCAGAAGAAGGCAGAAGAGAATACTGGTGGGAAACTGTAAGGAGAGCGGTTGAATATAACTGTAGCTTAGTACCTACTAGGAGAGAAGAAGCAGAAAAATTGTTTGATAATGTTTATAACCTTAGACAATTTTTATCCGGAAGAACTTTTTGGGTAGGTGGAACCTCAGTTGCAAAAAATTATCCTATGTCAAACTATAACTGCTCTTTTGTAGTTATAGATAGCTTCGAAGCCTTTAGAGATTTATTTTATCTTCTGATGATTGGCTCAGGAGTAGGTGCTAGAGTTTTAAAGGATGATGTAAAAAATCTACCTAAGATAAGAACGGATTATGAAATTATACATAAGGATTACACACCTATGCCGTCTACGGCAAGGGAGGATAATACAAGTCTTTATTTTTCTCATAATAACACAGTTAAAATTACTGTAGGAGATAGTAAAGAAGGCTGGATACAATCTTTAGATTTCTTCTTCAAACTATTGTACAGCAACGAGTATAGAAATATAAAAACAATTATTGTAGATTATGATCATGTTAGACCTAAGGGTGCAAAACTAAAATCTTTTGGTGGTACTGCTAGCGGACATTCAAGTCTTAAAAATATGTTCTATAAAATAGATAAAGTAATTAAAAACAACAAAAAAATAAATGGATCTGGAAAAGTAAAGCTTAGACCGATTGACTGTTTAGATATTGCTAATATTATCGGAGAAAATGTCGTTGTAGGTGGAGTTAGACGTACTGCTGAAATGATTTTAATAGATGCAGATGATAAAGAGTGTGTTGAGGCTAAATCAAATTTATATAAACAAATTGATGGTCAATGGATCGTTGACCAAAATATTATACATAGACAGATGAGCAATAACTCAATTTATTATAGTCAGAGGCCAACACGTGAAAAACTGCATTGGCAAATCCAACAGATGCGCTATTCAGGAGAGCCTGGATGGGTTAATTCGGAAGCAGCAGGAAAGAGAAGACCGAATATGAATGGTGTAAATCCTTGCGGAGAAATTTTGTTAGATTCTCAAGGATTATGTAACTTAACTACACTTAATGTTATGGCATTTGTAAAAGAAGATGGCACATTAGATTTAGAAGCTATTATAGAAGCACAAAAATTATCTGTAAGAGCAGGATATAGAATGACATGCGTAGAACTAGAGCTGTCTCATTGGGATAAAGTACAGCAGAGAGATAAATTAGTTGGTTGCTCTATAACGGGATGGCAGGATTTGGTTAATGCAATATCTATGGATAAAGAGGAACAGGCAAGATTACTTCAAACATTAAGAAAGGCTGCAAGGGATGAAGTAGATGTATATGCTAAGGAAATCGGACAGAACGCACCTTTACTAGTTACCACTGTAAAGCCTGAGGGAACATTGAGTCAATTACCTACTGTATCTAGTGGTGTTCATTAC
>JAEWHG010000083.1 GCA_023387935.1 Bacillota bacterium | reverse complement strand
GTATATCCCACTATTACATCACATTCTTTGATTACTTCTACTGCTTTATAAGTCATATGTTCTCTTCCACCTGGGCCTATTCCTACTACATATAATTTAGCCATCTTTGTCCTCCTTTGTAATGGATATGGTGATACCATTGTGCTTACTTTTTTGAGATACCATTTCCCCTCCTAATAAATAGGCGCAGGGCTCTGAAACCGAGTATACCCCTATGGTATCCTTCACAAACTGTGATTTTTCAAATTGATCTTCTACGTCTTTTATTTCATCTATAGTAAAAATCTTTAATGGAGTATTATAATATTTTGCTGTATCTAAAATACCAACTTCATTCTTTTTAACCTCAACCGTTCCAATAACTTTAATGCTTTTATCTGAAAGCTTATTATGCTCTAGACTCTCTTGTACAGCCTCTATTATTCGTTTTCCTTCTACACCTTTTCTACAACCTATACCGATGTTTATATTCTTTGGTCTAAGAATTGTATGTGGTATATTTAAATTTTCTATTTTTCTTGATGCTACGATGATCATTCCATCAATATTTTTATCGATATTTTCTAAGTCCTCAATAATTAAAAGATTATTATAGTCTATTACAGTATCTGTTTCTGAATAAAATCCTATGGTTTTTCCATTTACCATCATGGAGGTTATATCTTTTATAGATTTCATATCTTCCATATCGTAATTATTTTTCTTAGCAAATATATCTATGGCTTCTATTCCTCTATTATCTGAAGCTGTTGTAATCACCGGAATGGATTCTGTTTTATCCGCTACCCACTGTGCTAATTCATTTGCACCACCTAAATGCCCCGATAATAAGGATATAGAAAACCTACCTAAATCATCAACTACAACTACTGCTGGATCTAGTGTTTTACTCCTTATATAAGGAGCTACCATTCTTACTGCTATTCCTGTGGCTGAAATAAAGATTAGACCATCGTATTCTTTCCACGCATTTTCTAATATTTTTTTTATTCCACCTTCAATTTGTGAATTGATATAATGATGGACCATGTATTTATCTTTTTCTGGATTACTAAAATTAACTATTTTATCTCCAAAATCTTTTCCTTTATCAGTAAAAGAAAAGCATGCTATTTTCATTTAGAAGCTCTCCTATATTCATGGGTAAATGTTGGATCATACAGCTTTGATCTTGAATAATCCCCCTCAATAAAATCTCCTACTAAAATTTGAGCCATTTTATTTATACCTTCGCCCTTTACCTTTTCTGCTATATCCGCTAGCGTACCTAGTATGATATGTTCATCTTCCCAGGTAGCCTTATATACTACTGCTACAGGCACATCATCTCTTCCATATCCCTTTACTAGTTTTTCCACAACTCTATCGATATCCTGAACAGATAAGAATATTGCCATGGATGCCTTATGAGCAGCTAGCTTTTCAAGATCTTCTTTTCCTGGAACAGGAGTCCTTCCTTCAATTCTAGTTAATATTATGGTTTGACTAACATCAGGTAGTGTGAACTCTTTCTTTATAGATGCACAAGCAGCAGTAAAGGAGCTAACCCCTGGAACTACTTCGTATGAAATACCCTTATTATCCAATAGATCCATTTGCTCTCTTATTGCCCCATAAATACTAGGGTCACCCGTATGTAATCTGACTACCTTTAACCCTTTTTCTACAGATTTTTCTACAGTATCTATAACATCCTCTAATGTCATGGATGCACTATTAAATAACTGGCATCCTTCTTTACAAAAATCTAAATGATCTTTTGATACTAAGCTTCCTGCGTATATAACAACATCTGCTTCCTCTAATAGTCTTCTTCCTTTTACTGTTATTAAGTCCACATTTCCAGGCCCAGCCCCTACAAAACTAATCATTATTTTTCACTCCTTTAATTATAAATATAGGGTTATTTCCCCTCATTAATCCTATTCTATCTACATAGGATGTTTGTACTAGCTGCGTTTCTATATCATTGTATTTATATTTACAAAGTAGCTCCATAAACTGATTCAAATTCTTAAGTGTAATGAAGTTCCCACAAAGAATTCCATTAGCTTCAAGGTTTTTATCTAAGTAATCAAATATTTCATCTAAATTACCACCACTTCCACCTATAAAGCATTTATTAAATTTAATATTCGGTAAATCCATAGGAGCTTTCCCCTCTATTGCATCAATATTTACGCCAAATTTACCTTTATTTTTATGTATTAATTCTATACCTTCTTCTTCTCTTTCTATTGCCCAAACCTTTGCACCATGTAGAGCAGCCTCTATGGATATGGAACCTGTTCCTGCTCCTATATCTAAAAACCGATCCTCTTCTTCTATAGCTAAATATCCTATGGTCAGAATTCTTACATTGAACTTAGTCATAGGAATATTTCCTCTTATGAATTCTTCATCTTTAATCCATTTCATTTTCGATTACCACCACCGATAGGGTTGAAATATTTTCTACTTCTTCTCCGATATTTATTTTTACAATTTTTTCATCATCATAGGATAAATTAAATCCAATATACATCGTCCCTCTTATTCCTAAGGACCATAATTCTTTCGATATTTTACAAGGACTATTTTCCTTATCTGTAAGCATTATTACTAATCTATTTTTCTTTACAGTATCTAAGGATTCATCTCTACCATGTAATGATAAAAACTTAGCTTCTTGCCAGCTTTTCTCTAGCTTTGCCATCATATATTGAAAGGTAGAAAGCCCTGGCAGTATCTTTTTTATGACGACTCCCTTTTTCTTAAGAAACTCTACAACGCCATAAAAATTAGGATCTCCAGAGGCCAATAGCAATAAATCCTTATGCATACTTGTATACTTGATTATATCGTCCACCCTATTCACTTGTATAAAGTCATTCCGTATACTACTTAAGGAATTTGAAACTCTTCCAAAGGCTAAAACACATTCTGCACTTTCAATCGCTTCCTTTACTTCTACAGTCAAATACTTAGGATTTCCCGGTCCAACGCCAGCTACAGTTACCATAGATCAACACCTCTTTCCATTGAATAAATAATTACCTTCACTGGATAATTTTCATCTTTTAAATATTTTCTTATTTTTTCTTCTGCTCCACGTTCCATATGCTTAACAATTTCACCATAACCCGCTTCAATACA
>JAEWHG010000040.1 GCA_023387935.1 Bacillota bacterium | reverse complement strand
TGAAGTAGATTTATTAATTCCTTATGAAAAAGGGAATCTTCTTTCTAACCTACATAATGAAGGTGTTGTCATTAAATCGGAATATGTAGAAGGTGGAACTGAGGTAAAAGCAAAGATTGAAAAAATTCACTACCATAAATATGAGCCTTTTAAATTAGACTAGTTTAATTAGTTGGGGGATACTTATGAGAAAAATGGAAGATTGCTATTTGAATCCAGAAAAGAGAAGAATTAATGATGACTTTTTTATTTATTTATTAGCAGGAACGAAGGAAGAAAGAATAAAAGCGCTAAGTTCTTTGTCTGTAAATGAGAAATCAGATCTTTCAAAGTATTTATTAAAAAAAATTCCAATAATACAAAATGCGGAAGATAAAATGATTGCATTATGGATTGCGGGGGAGATAAAAGAAAAATCACTATTAAATATTATTCATAATGAAATTTCTCACAAGCATGGTGGTGTACGTCGAATGGTATGCTCTGCACTTGGAAAAATAGGCTCGCCAGATAGTATAGATATTTTGCATAGGGGTCTTCAGGATGCCAAACCACAAGTTAGACAATATGCATCGAAGGCATTAAAATTTATAGGGAATGAAAAAACACTAGGGCGATTAAATAGTCTATTAAATAACCCTAAGGAATTAGAATATGTGCGTAGAAGCTATAAAGAAACTATAGATATAATTGAAAGTAGACTGAAAAATAGTTTGTGATTTTTAAAAATTAAAGTCTAGAAAAATATTTTTCTAGACTTTAAAATATATGACGAAAAAACTCGTATGAAAAAATAAAATATTCTGAAAACAGTTGTAAAATTCTAATATTTAGTATATACTAGTACTAAGATAATAGGAAGGAGGATTCGTCCAATGATTTTTAGAAACTGCGCAGGTGGCGTCGTGTTTTATGCGAATCAGGTATTTATCTTCAAGAACGAGAAAAATGAATGGGTTTTACCAAAAGGTGTAATTCGTAACGAGGATCTCTCGATGGATGTAGCATTGTGCCGTGTAAACGTTGAAGCGGGCATTGATGCTGAAATTCTATCAACAGCAGGAGATACTAGTTACGAATTTTTTTCTGTAACGAGAAAACAACCAGTATGTAACCAAATAACATGGTTTATTATGCATGCAAAAACCAAGTCATGTCAAATCAATAAAGAGTTAGGCTTTAAAGAAGGAGGGTTTTATACTATAGATAATGCATTAGAAATGATTACCTATAGTCAGGATAAATCCTTGGTTAATCTCTCTTATAAAAAATATAAAGAAATGATGAAAAAAGAATCAACACAGGCAGCAGAAATTGTAGAAGCAGCAGTGTAGATTACATAATATATATAACTCATAATAAATACTAATGTAAGGAAGTGGTTTAAACTGCTTCCTTATATTATATTGAGCCGTTAAAGGAAAATTTTTTTAAACAGATTAAACATTATGGTATAATATAGGAACTATAAGAAAAAAGGATTGGTAGTATATGCTAAAAGAGTACAGAACATTATTAGGATATGGGGAGCAAGAGATTATTATAGAAAAATCAAGATTTATAGGATATGCAGCCCCTATAGAGAATGAAGAAGAAGCTATTGCTTTTATAGAAAATATAAGAACAAAACATAGGAATGCAACTCACAACGTTCCTGCTTATGTAGTTGGAGAAAACAATGAAATTCAAAGATATAGTGACGATAGAGAGCCATCTGGTACAGCGGGGATTCCGGTATTGGAAGTAATTAAAAAAGAGGATTTAAGAAATGTTGTAATAGTTGTAACTAGATATTTCGGTGGCATAAAGCTGGGTACTGGTGGGCTAGTAAGAGCCTATACCAAGGGTGCTAAAATTGGTCTGGATGCTGCTAAAATAATAACTAAAAGACTGTATGATCTTGTTCATGTGAAAATAGATTATACCATGTTAGGTAAAATTCAGAATGAAATTCTGCAGAATGGATACATAATCAAAGAAACTGAATATGATGATTATGTTCATTTTTATTTATATATAGAAGTAGATATTTTAAATAACTTTGAAAAGCAAATTATAGAATGGACCAATGGAAGAAGCAATGTAGAAAGTATTCAACAGGAATACTTAACTGAAATTGAGGGCAAAATTATTATGCCATAAAATAAAATTATATAAATAAAAATTTATGGGTATATAGTTTATATAGATCATTAGGAGGGTGTATAAATGGATAGAATAGAGGAAGTAAAAAAGGAAATGCTAGAAAAAAAGGTATGGGCTGTTATAGGAGCCACGCCAGACCAAGAAAAGTTTGGCTATAAAATCTATAAAAAGTTAAAAAGCCATGGATATACTGTATATGGTATAAATCCTAAATATGATAGCTTAGATGGAGATAAATTATATAAAAGCTTAAAAGATTTGCCAGAAAAGCCTGAGTGCATAGATATGGTTGTAAATCCTAAACTATCTAAAGCTGCACTTGATGAAATAGAAGATCTTGGTATTCAATATGTATGGTTTCAACCTGGGACCTTTGATGAAGAGGTTATAGATATTGCAGAGGGTAAAGGGCTTAACATAGTGTTTTATGATTGCGTGCTAGTAGCTTTAGGAGGAGACCACTAAAAGTGGTTTCGCTCCTTTTTTGCTTTAAAAAACACTTCGTAAATTCCAATAATCAGCAGAAATATTCCGAACCATTTTCTTAGAAGGTCTGAGGGTATCGTAAGAGCTAACTTAGACCCTACAAAGCTACCAAAGATGCCAAAGAAAATAAGAGGCGAACTAAGCTTTAGCAATATATTTCGATTGCGGAAATGGATGAATAATGCTACTATTGCAACTGGTATAAATGATATTAAATTTATACTTTGGATTGTTTGTTGATTCAAATCAGTTAAAAATATTAAACTTGGAATTAAAATAGTACCGCCACCAATTCCCATACCACCGATGGCTCCTGCTATTAATCCCAATAAAAAAAAGATCATGATAGCACCATCCTTATGGCAGAAATAATTATAAAAATGCCAAATGTTTTTCTAAGAATGTTTTCAGGAATTTTATTTAAAGATTTGGAGCCTATGTAACTTCCAAGTATTCCTCCAAGAGCTACCTTGAAAGTAACATCCATTGTAGTGAAACCATTTTTATAATAAATAAAGCCACTTATCAATGAAAGAGGAAGAATTATTGATATTGCTGTAGCTTGAGCTTTATGTTGATCTACATTAAAAAAAGTAGTAAGAGCGATAACCGTAATTGTGCCTCCTCCAGCGCCAAATAAACCATTTACGGCACCTGAAATTAATCCAATTAAACTAATTTTCAACCAATATGAGAATTTATTCATTTTATTTCTCCTAAGTATAGATAGTTAATGAAGATTTAGCATAGTGTTATTTTATCCAAATAAAATGATGGTATTCTCTATATACAGAAAGGGCTATAAATTAATATAACGAGCTTATATATCCAAGCTCAATGTTTGTCATGGATAAAAAGCGTATAATTTATGGTATAATACAAATAAACTAATATTCAGTTCAGAGAAAATTTTGGAATTGTAAGTCAAGAGATAAAATTCAAATGAAGGAGAGTTTTTATGAATCAAGAAATAAATAAAAATATAGAAACTGTTGTAACTTGGTTAAGAGACCAAGTAAATAATGCAGGGGCAAAAGGGCTGGTTGTTGGGATTTCTGGAGGTATAGATTCTGCTGTAGTTGCATGTCTTATAAAAAAAGCCTTCCCAGATAATTCCCTAGGTGTAATACTTCCAATTAAGAGTGATAAAAAAGATGTGGCAGATGGAATTTCTACTGCGAAAGCTTGTGATATTAATTACGTTGAAGTAGATTTAGAAGAAGAGCATATTGGAATAATGGAAAAGGTAACAAATAAATTAGACAGTAAAAACTTATTTAATAATAATGCGAAAAGAACAATGGACTCGAACTTAAGAGCAAGGTTAAGAATGAGTACCCTTTATGCTTTTGCTAATAATTTGAATTATCTAGTAGTAGGTACAGACAATGCAGCAGAGTTATATACAGGATATTTTACTAAATATGGAGATGGGGGAGTCGATCTTCTTCCTATAGCTTCATTAAAGAAACATGAAGTATACGAATGGGCGAAAGTCTTAAATGTACCTATAGAAGTTATTGAAAAACAGCCATCTGCAGGACTATGGGAAGGGCAAACTGACGAGAAAGAAATGGGCACAACCTATAAGTATATAGATGCATTTTTAGACGGCGAAGAAATACCAGAAAATGATTTGGCAATAATTGAAAGACTACATAAAAATTCTGCTCATAAAAGAATGATGCCACCTTCACCTAATATTAATAAATAAATTGCATCATCCTTTAAGTTATGCTAAAATTTTTTTAGAAATATTATATATGAAGTGTTATTGCTTCGTAAGAGCATAATTAAGGAGATGGAATAATGGGAAGAATCGGTAATATTATCGATAGAAAGTCAAAGCAAGATGCTAAAAAGGCAAAAATATATACAAAACTAGCAAGATTAATTACTGTAGCTGCTAGAGAAGGTGGTAGCGAAGTAGAGTATAATGCTGCTTTGAAAAATGCCATTGATAAAGCAAAGCTTCAAAATATGCCGAATGATAACATCGACAGAGCTATTAAAAAAGGTGCTGGAGAGGTTGGCTCAGACCAATATGAAGAATTTAATTATGAAGGGTATGGACCTAGCGGTGTAGCTGTTATAGTTGAAGTACTTACTGATAATAGAAATAGAACTGCAGGGGACGTAAGACATGCTTTCGATAAAAATGGTGGTAATTTAGGATCTTCAGGTTGTGTTTCATTTATGTTTGATAGAAAAGGTCAAATAATTATTGAAAAAGACGATAGTATTGATGAAGAAGCATTGATGATGACTGCCCTAGAAGCTGGAGCAGAGGACTTTATATCTGAAGAAGATGCTTATGAAATTATTACAAGTATTGAAGATTTTAATAGTGTAAAGGAAGGTATTCAGAAAGAAGGGTACACATTTGTAGAAGCAAATATTTCCTATATACCACAAACAATGGCACAACTGCAAGATGAAGAAGACATTAAGAAAATGAATAAGTTAATTGATATGCTTGAAGATAATGATGATGTGCAAAATGTATATCACAACTGGGAAATGAAATAATAATAATTAAATAGAAGTAAAATAAACCTTCTTATATTAATGGAAATTAATACTAAGAAGGTTTTTGTTTTTTATGTTAAATAAAAGAAGGACAATTTTAATTTAAGTCGAATATTTATATAGAAAAGATTCTAGTAGATTTATAGGTGGGGAGATGATGAACATTAATAGGAGAAAAAGAAAATTTGCCGTGTGCATGGCATTGGCATCATTAATATTGTCAACTACTGCTGTATCTGGTTTAGATTACAGTGCCACAGTAATTAGCCCAGAGGCAGTTATTAGAGAAGAAAAAATTATTGACAGCAATGCGCTGGACAAGTTAAATATAGGAACAAAAATTACTATAAAAGAAGTGTTAGATGATTGGTATCGAGTAGCACTATCTAATGGTGAAGTCGAAGGATGGGTTTCTTCCGATGAGGTTATAATTGATGATCATAGTTATACCGAAAGTAAGATAAAAAAAGGTATAGTAACTGATAATGGTTTAAGAGTAAGACTAGGACCTTCTCTAAATGATAAAGTAATTACTAATATTTCTACTGGAAATATAGTTACAATCATAAATAAATCTAATGAGTGGTACGAAGTTATTTTAAGTAATAATATGAAGGGCTGGGTACATTCAGATTATATTAAAATTACTTACAATCTTCCGACTGGAAAATTAGTTAATGATGCTATAGGATTGAAAGCAGAGGCAGATAGCAATGCGAGCAATGTAGAAACCTTAAAAATAGCAGAAGAAGTGTATATTAAAGGATATAAAGATAAATGGTATAATGTAGTTACATCAAATGACAAGGAAGGCTGGGTAGAAAGCAAATATGTAGCAATACAAAATACAAATGTAAACAGATCTGGAGCCTCAAGAGATGTATTTGCAAATATAGATGCTGTTACATCGAAATACTTAGGAAAACCTTATGTTTCAGGAGGTAATGGTCCGAATTCCTTCGATTGTTCTGGATTTACATCATACATATTAAAAACCTATTATGGTGAATATCTAAGTGCAAAAGGAATAAGTAAACTTCCAAGAACTGCTACCGGTCAAGCAGCCATTGGAACTGCAGTAAGTAGATCAGAATTACAACCAGGAGATCTTGTATTTTTCGATACATCGGGTAAAATAGGAAATGATATAGGTCATGCTGGAATATATATAGGAAATGGGCAAATTATTCATGCTTCCACATCGAGGCGTCAAATTGTTAAAGACTCATTGTCTGACCGTTACTATAGTACTAGATTCATGAAAGCTATTAGATTATAAAACAATAATAAAGAATAACTCTTATACAAAATTTTGTATAAGAGTTATTTTTTATTGTAAATACAACAAGGTTTTCGGGACCCATTAGCGATATTTGATTGCGTTGATGGGTGGGGTTTTTATTATATTTTTTCAAAGGAATAATTTAATCGTTGCGTATGTATATTAATATAGGTATAAAATTATAATTTTTAAAGAATATTAATATAATTTGTTTAGACAAAAAATAGTTTAAACAAGGACAATCTATTAATATGAATAATATGGGAGGGATTTATTTTGAAAAGATCTAGAATCGGTATTAAAAGAAGGAATAGGAAAGTGAATATGGTAATGGGCATCTTTTTTCTAGTTATTTTGCCTATATTAGCCATAGGTATTGGGTCCAGAATAACTGAATGGCTCGTTATACCTACAATTAATACTGATGGTATATTAAATTCACCAGGAAATATCACTTTGGAAAATATAGAAGATTTAGAGAAAGATGATTCGAAAACAAAAGAAGAGCAAAACTTAGAATCGATAGAAAAGGAAGATGTATCTGAGGATGTGTCCGAGGATGTCTCAAAGGAAACTATGGATTTGGACCCCTTTTCATTTTATATGATACAAATAGCTAGTGTATCTGATAATAAAAATATAGAGGTATTAGTTGAAGAATTAAAAAATAGTAATTTTCCTCACATTATTTATAAAGTAGATAATACTTATAAAATCTATACTTATGGCTCCACAAAAAGAGAAAATATAGAAGAGGAATTAGAGGAAGTAAGGGAAACATATCATGATGCATATATAGGTCAAGTACATATATCAAAAAATCAAATTAACTACTTAGAAGAGGATAAAGGCACAACTGAAGTTATAGAGAATATGAATTCGTTATTAGGAATATTGAATGAATCTTCTGATGTTTTACATAAAATAGCGACGGCGGAAGGTGACCTAGATCAATATAAAGAAGTATTAGTCAGGCACCAAACTATCTTAAGGGATATGTCTGAAAATGTAAAAAATAGTAGATTATCCAAAGAACTTCCTGTTGCAGAGGATATAAATAGAATGATTGATCGTCAAGAAAAAAACATTTCAGAATCTTTAAAAGTTTTAGACGGAGAGGCAAATATATATGAGCTACAAAATTATTTTTTAGATAATACATTTAGAATCATTGAAATAATAAAGAGTTAAACATATCTAAACAGCGGGTTTATTATGTAATAATATAAATTTTAATAAAGAATATATAAAAGATAAACGATAAAAGCTTGTTAAATCTTAAATTTTATACTAATATAGTAATGTAGAATAATTATTCCATAATAACAAATTAAGTGATTATAGACTATAAATAATTTAAATTCCATGTAATGATGAATATTTATATTGTTTTTAACTTAAAAAACCATGTATACAATATTCGGATACAATCACGATGATACAGTTTATGACATAATAATTAATTCATATAAAGGGATTACTATGTCAAATTATATCATTTCATGAGAAAAAATTATTTAAGCTATAATCAAATAATATTTAAGGGGTGAAATATGTAATGAAGTTTTTAACCTTTAGAGGTGGTATCCATCCTCCCGGTTATAAAGAAGCTACAGCCGAACTTAAAGTAGAAAAAGCTGTTGATCCAAGTGTTGTATATATTCCATTACAACAGCACATAGGAGCACCTTGCCAACCGCTAGTAAAGGTAGGGGATCGTGTTACAGTAGGTGAAAGAATTGGAGAGCCTCAAGGCTTTGTTTCAGCTCCAGTACATTCAAGTGTATCTGGTACTGTTAAGTCAATTTCTATGATACCTAATGTTATCGGCGGAGAAGTTCAAGCAATCGTTATCGAATCAGATGGTTTAAATGAGGTACATCCTTCTATTAAGCCAATAGGAAGTATCGATTCATTAAAACCAGAAGAAATTCTTGCTGCAATTAAAGATGCAGGAATCGTTGGTATGGGTGGAGCGACTTTCCCTACTCATGTAAAATTATCAGTACCTCCAGACAAAAAAGTGGACAACTTCATTTTAAATGGAGCGGAATGTGAGCCATTCCTAACAGCAGATCATCGTTTAATGCTGGAAAATCCTGAGGAAATTGTAGATGGATTAAGAGCTATGATGAAGGTTGTAAATGTAGAAAATGGGTTTATTGGTATAGAAGACAATAAACCAGATGCTATTGAAGCAATGAAAAAGGCAGCAGAAAAATATGCTAATATCAAGGTTGTTGCCCTGCAAACAAAGTACCCTCAAGGAGCAGAAAAACAATTAATTTACGCTTGTACAGGTAGAGAAGTTCCTTCCGGAGGACTACCTGCAGATGCAGGAGCCATCGTAAATAATGTTGCTACGGCAGCTCAGGTTGCAAAAACATTAAAAACAGGTATGCCATTAATTGACAGAATCACTACGGTTACAGGAAGTGCAATAGCAAATCCTAAGAATCTATTAATGAAAATAGGAGTACCGATTAAAGAAGTAATTGAACAATGTGGAGGTTACTCTAAAACTCCTGGAAAAATTATTATGGGTGGACCTATGATGGGATTTGCTCAGCATTCAGATGAAGTTGTAACTACTAAAGGGTCTTCTGGAGTATTGGTGTTTGATGAAAAAGAAGCTCAAATTCCAAATCCTGAGCAATGTATACGTTGTGGTAAGTGTGTAGAAATTTGTCCAGTGAATCTTCAACCACTACAAATCAGCGCTTATTCTTTAAATAACATGATGGAGCATGCAGAAAAATATAGAGCATTAGATTGCATTGAGTGTGGATCTTGTTCATTTATCTGTCCATCAAAAAGACCTTTATTACAGTCTATTAGAGTTGCAAAAAGAGAAATTGTTGCAAAAAAAAGAAAACAAAGTAATTAGTTGATGGGAGGGAAGATTGATGGAAGGAAAATTATTTGTATCTTCTTCACCCCATATTAGGGTTGAAAATACGATACAGAAAGTAATGCTAGACGTAATAATTGCATTAATACCTGCAACATTAGGAGCATTATACTATTTTAGAATCAACGGAGCAAAAATTATATTATTATCAGTACTAACAGCTATTGTTGCAGAAGCTATCGTTCAAAAAATTAGAAAGCAACCTGTAACTATTAACGATCTAAGTGCAGTTGTAACAGGACTTTTATTAGCTTTTAATATACCAGCTTCTGCACCATGGTGGATTCCAGTTTTAGGTTCTATCATTGCTATAGTAGTTGTTAAGCAATTTTTTGGTGGTTTAGGTCATAACTTTATGAACCCAGCATTAGCTGCTAGAATTATGTTGATGGTTTCTTATACTGGTCGTATGACAAGTTGGGTAAAACCAGGCGTAGATGCTAGGTCTACAGCTACACCTTTAAGCTTTGTTAAGGGTGTTACAGAGGTTCCTACGAATGCACCTAAGCTAATGGACATGTTATTTGGTAATATTGGTGGTTCTTTAGGAGAAACATCTGCAATACTACTAATATTAGGTGGGATTTACTTAGTTTATAGAGGTGTTATCTCAATACAAATACCTGCAGTATATATTGGTACAGTAGCAGTTGCGTCTCTAATATATGGACAATTTGATGTTTATTTTATGATGTATCATCTTTTAGCAGGAGGATTAATGTTAGGAGCAATTTTTATGGCTACTGACTATGCATCTGCTCCTGTAACACCTAGAGGAAGAATTATATTTGCACTTGGATGTGGTATATTAACCTCTGTATTTAGATTCTACGGTAATTATCCAGAGGGTGTAGGCTTCTCTATTCTTCTTATGAATATTGCAGCGCCTTTAATTGAAAAGTATACAAGCCCTAGAGTATTTGGGGAGGTGAAGTAATCCATGAAACAAATAGTTAGATTAAGTTTAATATTATTAGTTATAACTGCAGTTTCAGCAGGTTTACTTAGTATTGTAAATGATGTTACGAAAGTAGTAATTCAAGAAAAGGCTATGGAAGCCAACCTTGTATATATGAAAGAACTATTACCAGATGCTGATGAATTTAAAGTAGTAGAAAACCCTGCTATAGGTGATGTAGAAGGTGTTGAAGAAGCTTATGAAGCATTAAAAGGCGGAAGCACTGTGGGTTACGCAGTTAAAACTACTACAAAAGGATACGGTGGAGATGTAGTAATTATAACTGGAATTAACAGTGATGGAACTGTAGCAGGTATGAAGGTAGCGTCACAAAGTGAAACACCTGGTCTAGGATCTAAAATTACTGAAGAAGGATTTTATGGTCAATTCGCAGGAAAATCTGCTGCGGGTGAATTAGGTCTAGGTACAGATGTTGAAGCAATTTCTGGTGCTACTGTTTCATCAAAAGCTGCAACAGCTGGAGTTAATGCAGCAATAAAATTATTTGAAAACGTATTAAAATAATATATAACCTATAGTTTTGGAGGTGAGTTTATGAATATTAAAAGAGTATTTACTGATGGATTAATCTTTAATAATCCTACTTTTGTTCAAGTGTTAGGAATGTGTCCAACACTTGCTGTAACAACATCTGCAATGAACGGTCTTGGAATGGGACTTGCAACTACAGCAGTATTAATTGGATCTAACGTGGTAATTTCTATGCTTAGAAAAGTTATACCAGATCAAATTAGAATTCCGGCGTTTGTTGTTGTTATTGCAACATTCGTAACAATTATAGAAATGCTTATGCAGGCTTATGTAACGCCATTATATGAAGCATTAGGTATATTCTTACCATTGATTGTAGTTAACTGTATCATTTTAGCTAGAGCAGAAGCTTTTGCGTTTAAAAACTCTATTTTAGCGTCAGCAGTAGATGGTATAGGAAATGGATTAGGTTTTGCAGTTGCTTTAACAATTTTAGGTTCAATCAGAGAATTAATAGGTGCAGGTTCAATCTTTGGTAAGCAAGTAATGTGGAGTAGTTATGAGCCATTTTCTATTATGACTCAAGCTCCTGGTGCTTTCTTGGTTTTAGGTTTACTTCTAGCTCTATTCGGAAGTCTTGCAGCCAAAAAACAAAATGCGTAATAGGAGGTGTAATTCGTGACATTAGAATCATTATTTGTATTATTAGTTGGGGGTATATTAGTAAACAACTATGTTTTATCTAGAAATCTAGGTATATGCCCGTTTTTAGGAGTTTCTAAGCAGGTAGAAACAGCCTTTGGTATGGGTATGGCAGTTACATTTGTTATGACATTAGCAGGCTTAATCACTTATTTAGTACAAACATTTATTTTAAATCCATTAGGATTAGCTTATATGCAAACAGTTACATTTATCCTTGTAATTGCAGCATTGGTTCAGTTTGTAGAAATGGTTATACAAAAGAGTAGTCCTACTTTGTATCAATCATTAGGTGTATACCTACCACTTATTACTACTAACTGTGCTGTATTAGGGGTAGCAATTTTAAATATCAAAGAAAATTATAATTTAATTGAAACTATAGTTAATTCAGCTGCTTCAGCTGTTGGATTCTCTCTAGCGATCGTATTATTTGCTGGAATCAGAGAACGTTTGGAATTATCTAATATTCCTGAAGCATTTAAAGGATTTCCAATTGCATTATTTACTGCAAGTTTAATGTCAATGGCCTTTCTAGGCTTTGCTGGATTGGTGTAAAGGAGTGATTATATGAATCTTCAAACAATAATATATCCTGTAGTAAGTCTTGGAGGATTGGGATTACTATTTGGAGCAGGTCTAGCATATGCTTCTCAAAAATTTGCAGTAGAAGTTGACCCAAGATCTGTTGCAATTAGAGATGTACTTCCAGGAGCTAACTGTGGTGGTTGTGGTTTCCCAGGATGTGATAATTTTGCAAAGGCTGTTGCAGCTGGTGAAGCACCTGTTAATGGATGCCCTGTGGGTGGTTCTGATGTTGCTTCTAAAGTAGCCGATATTATGGGTGTAAATGCAGGAGATGGAGCAAAAAAAGTAGCTAAAGTTATTTGTAACGGTGATACTACTAAATGTGGCGAAAAGTTTGAATACAATGGTATTCAAGATTGTGTTGCTGCATCCATGGTTCAAGGTGGATCAAAATCTTGCCAATATGGATGTTTAGGGCTTGGTACATGTGTTAAAGCTTGTCAATTCGATGCTATTGAAATAGTAGATGGAAGAATTGCAAAAATTGACCCAGAAAAATGTACATCCTGTGGTAAATGTTTAGAAGTGTGTCCAAAAAATGTTATTGCTTGGGCACCATACGAACAAAGTGTTGTTATTACATGTAATAACAAAGAATCAGGAAAAGTAGTTAGACAAAAATGTAATGTTGGATGTATTGGATGCCAAATTTGCGTTAAGAATTGTCCAACACAAACGATTGAATTTAAGAATAATTTAGCAGTTATTAATTATGATAATTGTACAAATTGCTTCGTATGTGTTGAAAAATGCCCTACAAAAGCAATTGAAGGACAATTAGAAAGAAAACAGAAATTTAACTTATAGTATAATTAGCAATTATTAAAATTAAAGGTAGGAGAGTTCTTAAGGACTCTCCTATTTTAGTGTGAATAGAACAAGATTTCCGGGACCCATCGGCAATCTTTGATTGCGTTGTGTCAGTAGGCGCAAGTGCTCTTGGGGTGTAGTTTCAAGAGTTGCAGATTCCTAAGGCCCCCCGCTTAAAGAAGAGGAGACTTAGAAATGTACAACGATCGGACAAATGTATAATTACTTTATTGTAACACTTTAGAAATATCAAGTATTTACTACTTGTATATTAAAACTGTAAATGATAAACTTTTAGTGTGTTTAATTTCTATTATTGTAAAATATTAATGCTGATATTGATTTTAAGTAATTAAAACTAAGAAACCACCAAATTAAAAATCAAATAAAATCTATTATTTAGAAAGTGTGATGACTATATGAATACAAAAAAAATGGTGCGTTTAGCTATGCTGACTTCAGTAGGGTTGGCACTTCACATTATTGAGTCCATGATACCAAATCCTTTTACTGCATTTGCACCAGGTGCGAAACTGGGACTCGCAAATATAATAGGACTTATTACACTAGCAATGTATGGCCTTAAATATGCATTAGTTGTTAATTTATTGAGAACATTTATTGGGGGATTAGCTTCTGGGGCAATGATATCTATGATTTATAGCGTGGCAGGAGCATTCGCTAGTACAATTTTAATGTGGGTCATATACAAGTTTTTTACAAAATATTTTAGTTTAATAGGAGTTAGTGTATTTGGAGCAATGGGGCATAATATGGCCCAATTGACAGTGGCTAGTATTATTATAAAAAATCCAAAAATATTTGTATATTTGCCAGTACTAATGCTAACCAGTATTTTTACAGGAATATTTATTGGAATCACTGCAAATTATACCTTAAGTAATACTAAGATAAATATTAAGTATATAGCAAGATCATAATTGTAAATGGGGGTTCATTATGAGAAAATTTAAAGGTTCCTGGTTGTTATTACTTTTTGTGGTTACTGGAGTGGTTTTAGGTAGCTTAATTGGAAATTTTTTTGGTTCAACTGTACCATTTCTAAATTATGGACCTTCACCATTAGGCTTAAACAATGTAGAAATTAATCTAGGAATCATTTATTTTCAAATAACCCTGCTATTTAAAATTAATATTGCTAGCTTAATTGGACTTTTATTATCAGTAATTATATTTAATAGATTGTAGGTGGAACTATGAAACAAATAGTTTTAGCTTCTGCTTCTCCAAGGAGGAAGGAAATTCTTGAGGCGGTAGGGATAAAATTTGAAGTAATGACCAGTGGTGTTGAAGAAAATATGAACCATAGGCTTTCACCACCAGAAATTGCTAAGGAATTAGCATACCTAAAAGCAAAGGATATTTCGAATCAATTAGATGGGGATTATATTGTTGTTGGTGCAGATACTATAGTAGAATATAATGGAATTTTAGGAAAACCTAAAAATAAGGAAGAAGCATATCATATGATTAAGCTTCTTTCTGGACAGGTGCATAGAGTTATAACAGGGTTTGCAGTCATAGACTGTAAAACTAAAAAAGAATTTATTGACTATGAAAGCACAAATGTATATTTTAGACATATTTCTGATGAAGAAATAAAAAAATATATAGAAACTGGAGAGCCTATGGATAAGGCAGGAGCCTATGGAATTCAAGGAAAAGCATCTTTGTTTGTATCTAAAATAGAAGGTGATTATTTTAATGTTGTAGGGTTGCCAATATTCAAATTAGGAGTAGTACTTCAGAATCATTTTGACATCAGCCTCCTTTAAATTTATAATTTCTAGGGGGATTAAAAGTGGATAATAATTATGGATATGCTAATATAAAAAATATGCCAATAAGCGAAAGACCAAGGGAGAAAATGTTATCCTATGGCTGTCAAAGTTTGTCAAATGCAGAATTATTAGCCATTATTCTATCTACTGGTACGAAGGATAAAACAGCAATAGATTTGGCAAGGGCAATATTAAATATGTCAAATGAAGGTTTGCGTGCTCTTAGAGACTGTACCATTGAAGAATTAACTCAATTAAAGGGTGTTGGTTTAGCAAAAGCATCACAAATTATAGCTGCAGTAGAGTTGGGAAAGCGAATATCTTTAACAACAAAGGTAAATAATTATAGAATAAAAGGACCAGAAGATATAAGCAATTTATTAATGGAAGAAATGCGATATTTAAACAAGGAAATATTTAATATATTATTACTAAATACGAAACATGATATAATTGCCATAGAAAATATTTCTGTAGGAAGTTTAAATGCATCCATAGTTCATCCGAGGGAAGTTTTTAACAGAGCAATTAAGAGAAGTAGCTCTGCTATTATATTAGCACATAATCATCCGAGTGGGGATCCAAAGCCTAGTGGTGAAGATATTAATATAACTAAACGACTTATTGAAGCAGGAACTATCATAGGGATACATGTATTGGACCATATAATTATTGGAGATGGGATTTATTATAGTATGAAAGAGCAGAAATTGATATAATCGTTATGTAAAGGAAGGAGCATTATAATGGGTATATTTAAATCTTTTTCCCGCGACATGGGAATTGACTTAGGAACAGCAAATACATTAGTTTATGTAAGAGGAAAAGGGATTGTGCTTAATGAACCTTCAGTAGTAGCAATTCAAAATGATACAAAAACAGTTTTATCTGTTGGAGAAGATGCTAAAAAAATGATTGGTAGAACACCGGGTAATATTGTAGCTATAAGACCTATGAAGGATGGAGTAATTGCAGATTTTGATGTAACTCAAAGTATGCTAAAATATTTTATTAAAAAAGCCTATTCGAAAAAGACATTGATACAGCCTAGAGTAGTTATATGCGTTCCGTCAGGAGTAACGGAAGTAGAAAAAAGAGCTGTAGAAGAGGCTGCTCTGCAAGCTGGCGCAAGAGAAGCTTATTTAATAGAAGAACCTATGGCAGCAGCTATAGGCGCTGGACTCCCTGTAGAAGAGCCTACAGGAAGTATGGTTGTAGATATAGGGGGCGGTACAACAGAGGTAGCTATTATTTCTCTAGGTGGTATCGTTACTGCAAAATCTATTAGAGTTGGTGGAGATGAATTAGACGAATCTATTGTTCAATATATAAAGAGGGAATACAGCCTAATGATTGGTGAAAGAACTGCTGAAGAAGTAAAGGTAACAATTGGTTCCGCATTCCCTAAAGCAAAAGAAGAAAAAATGTTTATTAGAGGAAGGGATCTTGTTTCAGGATTGCCAAAAACATTAGAAATAACATCAAGTGAAATAATGGATGCTTTAAGAGAGCCTGTTAGCCAAATTATAGAAGCAATTAAGTACACATTAGAAAAAACTCCTCCAGAGCTGGCGGCTGATATTATGGAAATGGGTATTATGCTTACAGGCGGAGGCGCCTTATTAGATGGATTGGATAAGTTAGTAAAAAGAGAAACAGGGATGCCTGTACAAATTGCTGAAGATCCTTTAGATTGTGTAGTAATGGGTACTGGTAAAACTATCGAAGAAATTGATACTTTAAAGAGGGTTTTAATAGCACCGAAGAAATTAGGATAAGTTAGGTGATATAAATGGCTAAAAAAAAGAGGTCAATTAATACTTCAGCAATGATAGTGACAATTGTCGCTATCATTCTCATTATAATAGCTGGTATTACTTCAAAGCAAAGAGATCATATTACTGAAGTGGAAAAATGGATAGGCAATTTAATTAGTCCTATACAAAATGTATTTAATAAAGGCATTAACAGTATAGGGGAAAATATTAGCTCTTTAGCAAATTTATCAAAACTTAAAGAAGAAAATGAGAAATTGAAGGAAGAAGTACAAGAATTAGAAAAAGAGGTTTTAAGCTTATCAATAACAAGAAGTGAGCTTGAAGAGCTAAAAAGTTTAAAGTATGCATTAAATTATGTAGAAGATGAGAATAAATACAATGCTATTGCAGCAAATATAGTGGGCAAAAGTACTGGAAATTGGTTTAATACTTTTACTATCAATGTTGGAGATAATCAAGGTATAAAGAAGGACAGCGTGGTTTTGGATTCCAATGGTCTTGTTGGAAAAATATATGAGGTTGGCGGTAATTGGTCAAAGGTTATTTCAATTATAGATAATAATAGCTCTGTTAGCTTTCAATTAATGAGGGATAGTTCGCTACAAGGTATTATTACAGGTAGTATTACAAATGAAATAACTGGGTATTTGTTTGATCCATTAGCTGATGTAATTGTAGGGGATAAAATAATTACATCTGGTTTAGGAGAGTATCCAAAGGGAATTGTAATAGGAGAGATTGTGGCAGTAGACAAATCGGAAGACCACTTATTAAAAACTATAAAAGTAGAACCTGTAGTTAACTTTAAAAGAATAACAAAAGTATTAGTAATGGAGCAAAAGCAATATGATTATTAAAAAAGGGGAAACAAATAGTGAAGCCGATTATAATTAGCTTAATTGTTATATTAAATTTAATATTGCAGTCTACAGTATTTCAATGGTTTAAAATATATGGGGTACTACCTAATACTGCCTTAATACTTGTAATTTGCTTTGCTGTATATAGCGGCAGAAATAAGGGAGCTACAATAGGTTTTTTTGTAGGTATTTTGCATGATATTATCTTGGGACGAATAATTGGTTTAAATGCTCTTGTGTTTATGATTATTGGTTATTTAGTCGGCTTGATGGATCAAAAAATCTTCAAGGAAAATTTGCTTATTCCTTTCATATTAACTGGAGTAGCTACAGTATTCTATGAAATAATAAATTTACTGTTAATATTTTTACTGGGATATAGAATTGAGCTATTTAATATATTTAAAAAAATGTTAATAGTGGCCGTGTTATATAATTGTATTCTTTCCCCCATTATTTATTTTTATGTATCTAAATTATTTAGATCAAATTTAATGAAAAAAAGACATTAGTTAAAGGTGATGAAAATGTTTTTTGAAAAATTTAAGGATCGTTACAATGTAATTATTTTGGTATTTGTAATAATTATTTTTGTTATTATTTTAAGGCTAGCAAATTTAATGATAGTAAACGGAACGGAGTATAGGGAACAATCGGAAAATAGAATTTTTAAAAACATCCCTATTAGTGCTCCCAGGGGAGAAATAAGGGATAGATACGGAAAACTATTAGCTGGTAATAGGCCTAGCTTTACTGTTCAGATTATGAGGAATGAGATTGATAGTGATAAAATAAATGAGGTCTCCCTGAATGTATTAAATATTCTAGAAAAAAATGGGGATCAATATACGGATGAATTTCCGATTGTAAAGACAGAAACGGGAGAATATGCCTTTACATACGATTTGAACTTATTGGAATGGAAAGAAACATATGGTTTTATAGGCGTAGATAATGGGAAAGAAGCTTTTGAAACATTAAAGGAAAGATACGATATAGAAGTGGATGATCCATATGAAGCACAATTAAAGCTACTTGAAGTTCCGGACCTAACTGTACCTATATCAATAAAAGAAAATACTAGGTGGAGATATACTGAGGAATTAAAGAAAGAAGATTGGCTTAGAAGTCATGGAATTACGGAGTTTGAAATAGATGCTATTGATGCATTTAATCAAATTAGGGAAAAGTATGAAATTCCTGAGGACTATTCTTTTGAGGATGCTAGAAAGGTAATGGTTGTCCGTGAACAAATAAGGTCTAGTAGTTATCTGCAATATAATCCAGTTAATATAGCACAAGATATTTCACCACGTTCAGTAGCTCAAATCGAAGAAAATATTTTAGATCTACCTGGAATAAGTATAAATATTGAGTCAATTAGATATTACCCTGAAGGCAAGTTAGCATCCCATTTATTAGGATATCTAGGTAAAATTGCTCAACAGCATGAGATAGACAAATATATTAAAGAACTTAATTATTTGCCAAGTGATATGATAGGAAAAACAGGACTTGAGCATAAGTTTGAGAATATATTAAAAGGAACTGATGGGTATCAAAAGGTTTTGGTAGATTCAAAAGGAAGACTGATAGAGGTATTAGAAAAACGAGAATCTATTCCTGGAGAAACTCTATATTTAACAATTGATTCTGATCTGCAAAAAAAATCAGAGGAAGTATTGGAAGATGTATTAAAAGCAATTCAAACTGGTGGAACCTATGAAACTAAGTGGGGAAAGAACACCTTTACGAGTTCAAGTGGAATTAGAAAAAATGCTAAATCTGGTGCCGTTGTAGTGACAGATGTTAAAAGTGGAGAGGTTTTAGCTTTAGCTAGTTATCCATCATATGATCCAAACCTTTTTGCAACAGGTATCAGCACAGCTGATTGGCAAAGTTTAATGCCGGAAAATGAAAGGGATCTCTTATCTCCTAGACCACTACTAAACATAGCATTAAGTACAGCTGTTCAGCCGGGATCTACTTTTAAGATGCTGGTAGGCTTAGTAGGTCTTGAGCAAGGTCTTAGTCCAAATTATAAAATTTTAGATAAAGGATACATTCAAGTTGGAGGTCACTCTTTCGGTAACTGGTTATGGAATCAGCGAAGAAGTACCATGGGTTATCAAAATTTAACAGAGGCTATTAGAGATTCTAATAACTATTATTTTTACTCACTGGCTACTGGCTATGATTATGGTGCAAATAGGCCTCTTCCAATTGAAATGAGCCCCGAATTATTAATTGACTATACGAAACGTTTTGGTTTAAATGATCGTACAGGTATAGAAATAGATATACCAAGAGAAAAATCAGGTGGGGTTCCGAGTATTGAAAAAAAACTAGAAACAGTTAAAGCTATGCTAAAAAATTATTTAAATAGACAACTTAAGGTGGGGGACTTAGATCCTCAAAAAATAGAACCAACCTCGGAGAACTTAGCTAATATTACAACTGAAATTATAAGCTGGACAGAGGAAAATCCATCTAGAGGTACTATATTAAACAGATTGAAGGATCTTGGCATAAAAGAAGAAAAGGTGGATATTTACACAGATGTTATAAAATATAATTACTTTAACCAAGCAAAATGGAGTATAGCTGATACTATGAATTTTTCTATTGGGCAAGGAGAGCATTCTTATACGCCTATTCAAATGGCAAACTTTATGGCTATTCTTGCAAATGGAGGATATAGATACAAGGTTAGTGTTGTAGATAAAACTAAATCTGTAAAAACTGGAGAAATTACAGAGTATCCATCTGAGCTAATAGAAAGAATTGAATTAAATGATTATGATAATTTAAATGAAATTAAAAAAGGAATGCATGAGGTTACCGCAACGGGATCTACTAGGCTATATTTTGATAAGTTACCTATACCAGTTGCTGCTAAAACGGGTACAGCACAAAAGTCCGGCAAGATTCCTCCGTTAGATGAAATAGAATATTTAAAAACACATCTATCTAAATTTGGAGTAACTTTACAGAACGTAGAAGCAAAAATGGCGGAGCTAAAAACTGCAAATCCGAATAGTGCAAAATATATGGATGATGCTTTCGTAATGAGGGAAGCAATAAAACAATTAAATCCAAATATTAAAGATAGAGATATTGACCAATATAAGGAAGATTACGATAACTTTACTTGGTTTACTGGATTTGCTCCTTATGATGATCCTCAAATTGCAATTGCAGTACTTCTTCCTCAAGGTGGTTCTGGAGGATATGGTGCACCAATTTTTAGGGAGATTGTTGCAGAATATATGGGTCTTAACTCAACGAATGAAAATGAAAATATTAGTATTGAAAGCAGGTTGCTTCCCTAAGAAGAGCAACCTGCTATGTAATATTGGAAAGACTGAAACTTTAGTATGTAGTTTTTGTGACATTTGTATTTTTAATTTAGGTATATAGGCTTATGAAGTTTTTTATGTATAAAGAAGGAATTATCTAATTTATGGAGAACTTATTATCATAGGCAATATGTTGGTGGAGGTAATACCAATGGTTCAACAAAATATAATAGAGTTTAAAGGAACTAAAAAAGGAATTTTGATTTATATTAAGCCTCAACATGATTTTAAAATTATAAAAGATCAATTAATTAACAAACTTGAAAAGACCCAAGCCTTTTTTAAGGGAGCTAAAATTTTTGATATACATTGTGATACATTGACTGCCGAAGAGAAGGACGAGCTGGGAGAATTGATGGCGACAAAATATAAAATATATGTTTTAAACGCCGAAGAAAGAGAAGCTTTGAATATAACTGAATCAGAGGAGGATGTTTTTTTAGGCATATCTGAAGGGACAACAAAGTTTATTCAAGGGACTGTAAGATCTGGTCAAAATATTAATTATGAGGGAAATGTTGTTGTTTTAGGGGATGTTAATCCAGGTGCTCAAATAACTGCATATGGTAATATTATCGTTATGGGAAGCCTGCGAGGTGTAGCCCATGCTGGAGCAAATGGAAATATGGATTCATGTGTTGCTGCATTTTATTTAGATCCTACACAACTTAGAATTGCAGATTTTATAACAAGGGCTCCAGATGGAGATTATGAAAAACCAAAAGTTCCAGAGTTAGCTAGAGTAAAAGATAATATGGTTTATATTGAGCCTTATTTAAATAAAAAGTAATATTGAATCAGTAAAGGATACATAAGATGGGGGGAAGTAGTATGGGTGAAGTTATTGTAATAACCTCTGGAAAAGGAGGCGTTGGTAAAACAACTACTACAGCCAATTTAGGTACGGGATTAGTCCAATTAGGGTATAAAGTAGTAGTAGTGGATGCTGATATTGGATTAAGAAATTTAGACGTGGTAATGGGTTTGGAAAATCGAATAGTTTATGACATTGTTGATGTTGTAGATGGTGTTTGTAGATTAAAACAAGCTTTAATAAAGGATAAAAGATATGATGGATTACACTTATTACCTGCGGCTCAAACAAAGGATAAAAATGCACTGAGTACAGAGCAAATGCAAAAACTCACATTAGAGCTTAAAGAAAATTTTGATTACGTTTTAATTGATTGCCCTGCTGGAATAGAACAAGGCTTTAAGAATGCAATTGCAGGTGCAGATAGAGCTGTTGTTGTCACAACACCAGAAATTTCAGCAGTAAGAGATGCTGATAGAATTATTGGACTGCTAGAAGCTGCAGAGCTAAGAGACCCTCTATTAATTGTGAACCGAATAAGGATAGATATGGTTAAAAGAGGAGACATGATGAATATCGATGATATGATCGATATCTTAGCCATCGATTTATTAGGAGTCATACCTGATGATCAGGCCATTGTTATTTCTACTAATAAGGGAGAACCTGCAGTTACGGATAATACTTCGCTAGCTGGACAAGCATATAAAAATATAGCTAGAAGGATTACTGGTGAGGAAGTTCCTTTTATGAGTATGGAAAATGATGAAGGTTTTATGAGTAAATTAAAGAAAATATTTGGGTTGGCTAAATAAATTTCGGGGGGAGGATATGAACATGGATTTATTGAAATTTTTTAGCAAAGAATCTTCAACGAGTAAAAATGTTGCGAAAGAAAGATTAAAGCTCGTTTTAGTACACGATAGAACAAACTGTTCTCCTGATTTTTTAGAAATGGTTAAGGGGGATATAATTAAAGTGATCTCTGACTATATGGAAATTGATGAAGATGGATTAGATATAAAACTAACCAAGACAAAAAGAGATTATGACGATTCAAGCGTTCCTGCCCTAGTGGCTAATATCCCTATCAAGAAGATGAAGGATCGGAACAGGTAAGCAAAAACTTAGCTTATATAGCTATGTAATATATTGCAAAATTTTATACATATAATAAACAAAGACTGTTTAAGTAAAATAAACAGTCTTTGTTTATTATATTATTGAATTGTATTTTTTAACTTTTTATTTATTATAGATATTCATTAAGTAATAAAACCAATGTGCAATCAATATATTATACTAAAGCAAAAGCAAAGGAGTGGTATATATGATTGTGCGAAAAAAAAGAACTCCTTATTTTAAGGAGCTGCTTACTAAAAGAAATTTTTCAATTATAAATAGATATTATCGTAATTGGATTAAAAAAACATTTATCAGAATAATAGCTGTAGTCATACTATGTTTCATAGTGTTAGCTATGCGATTTTTCAATTTTGACTCCTCTCAAAATGCCTTAAATCTTATTAAAGAAAAATTGGAGTATACTGCTAGTATACAAAGCTATATTTTAACTATCAAGACTTTGCCTAAAAAGACTATTTCATTAGGTGAGAAGGCAATAGAAGCCATAAAAATAGAAGATGATTTAGATAATAGATTTATAGTTCCAGTAGAGGGGGAGATAATTACTTATTTTAATGAAAATATTGGAGAAGCAGCATATGTATCCAAGGGGATAATTTTTACAAGTAATGTAGGGGAAGATGTTTATTCTGTAGATAACGGTGTTGTAATTGATGTGGGATCGAATAAATTTGTAGGAAACTATATTATCATTAAGCATAAGGGAGAATTATTATCCGTATATAAGTATTTAGGTGAAAACAGTGTGTATTTGAACCAAAGCGTTGAAAAAGGTCAGATTATAGGAAGTTCATCAGAAAGGCTTTTGTTGGAGATATGGTTTAGGAATGAAGCGATAGATCCTATGCAATATATGAATTTGAGTACTGAACAAATATAATATGGAGCTAAAAGTAAAATGACCTTATTTAAAATATTTAATATAAATATAAAAATTAGTTATATAATTTTTTTCATACTGGTTTTCAGTATGTTTTTTAATTACTTTGCCAAAGTTATTATATTAATTTTAGTTGTATTAGCGCATGAGCTAGCACATTGCTTTGTATGTATTTACTATGGTATAAAAGTTTCGGAGGTCAAGCTATTTATTTTTGGTGGAGTAGCTAGATTAATGGGAGAGATGGAATCTAACTCAATTCAAGAAGTATTTATTGCTCTAGCTGGCCCAGCACTCAACTTTATACTTGTTACTGTTACAGTCTTTATAGTCACCATATTTAATATTGTAATGCACGAGACAATTCAGTTTTTTATAGCAGTTAATTTAGGGATTGGGCTGTTTAATCTAATACCGATTCTTCCTTTAGACGGAGGAAGAATTCTAAGAGGAATAATAGGATATTATGCTGGAATTAAGAAAGCTACATATACTGTAGTTGAATTTGGATATATTATATGTATATTGCTATTTGGTATTGGAATCTATTTATCATTAGTTTATAATAAAGAATATATTTTTCTAAGTATGGTCGCTATTTATATATTTATATCCAATTTAAAAGAAAAGCAAAGAGTAGATTTTTTCTTTATAAGAAATCTTGTTTTTAAAAAGAAATCTTTATTCTATGAAGGAACTATGGAAGCTAAGTATATAATAGCGATGGAATTTATTGATATAAAGAAAATATTCGATGAATTAACATTGGAAAAATATTATATTATAACAGTGATAGATACCAAAGGAAAAGTAATAGGAAGCTTATCAGAAAGTGAAGTTATTGATGCTATTATTAAATATGAAAACACGATTACTTTAGGATATCTATTAAATAGTACTAAAAATAGAAGTTAGGATAATAAATATTTTCTAGCAATGTATGTTATGATATAACTAGTGAAAACTTAAGATGAACCTTGAAGGGAGAAAAATAATGGATAAGTTACAAATTGAAAATTTATTATACAAGGTAGAAAAACCTGCAAGATACTTAGGGAACGAACTAAACAGTGTACATAAAAATGTTAATGAAGATATGCTACGTTTTGCTTTTTGTTTTCCGGATGTTTATGAGGTTGGAATGAGTCACTTAGGCATGCAAATTTTATATAATTTATTAAATAGCAAGGATAACATTTTTTGCGAAAGAGTTTTTGCGCCTGCTTCTGATATGGAAGAGGCAATGATATCAAACGATATACCTTTGTTTGCACTAGAAAGCAGACAGCCAATAAGACATTTTGACTTCGTAGGATTTACTTTGCAATATGAATTGAGTTATACAAATATATTGAACATGTTAAAATTAGCAGAGATACCTCTTTATAGCAAGGATAGAAAAAATGAAGATCCTATTATAATTGTAGGTGGTCCATGTGTATATAATTGTGAGCCAATAGCTGATTTCATAGATATAGCAGTATTGGGTGAAGCTGAGGAAGTTATTGTAGAAATTACAGATTTATATGGTAGATTAAAAAAGGAAAACTATAGCAGAACTGAATTTCTAAAACAAGCTGCATTAATTGAAGGTGTATACGTTCCTTCTCTTTATGAAGTAAATTACAATGAAGATGGAACTATTATGTCCGTTGTTCCGATATTTGAGGAAATACCGAAAACTATACGAAAAAGAATAATTGATAATTTAGATGAAGTGTTTTATCCTGAAGAAATAATAGTACCTTATTTAAATATTGTTCACGATAGAATTATGATGGAAGTTTTTAGAGGATGCATTAGAGGATGCCGTTTTTGTCAAGCTGGAATCATATATAGACCTGTACGCGAGAAGTCTTTTGATAGATTGCAAGAAATAACAAAAAACCTTGTTGCTAGTACAGGGTATGATGAAATTTCACTTGCATCCTTAAGTACAAGTGATTATTCACAGCTAGAAGAGTTAGCTAGACATTTAATTGACGACTATGGCAGCAAAAAAATAGGAATTTCATTGCCATCTTTGAGATTGGACAACTTTTCCCTTCAATTAATTGAAGAAATACAAAAAGTTAGAAAAACTGGCTTAACATTTGCACCGGAAGCTGGAAGTCAAAGGCTTAGAGATGTTATTAATAAGGGTATAACAGAGGAGGATTTAGTAAATGCTGCAGAAAAAGCATTTAATTCTGGCTGGAGCAGTATAAAACTATACTTTATGATAGGTTTACCAACAGAAAACAAGGATGATTTACTCGGGATTAAGGATCTTGCATTTAAAGTAGTAGATGCATACTATAATACGCCAAAGGAACAAAGAGGTAAGGGATTAAATGTTACTGTAAGTGCTTCAACATTTGTACCGAAGCCTTTTACACCTTTCCAGTGGGAGTCTCAGGATACACTAGATAAGATATATGAAAAGCAGAGATTATTAGTTTCAGAGCTTAAACATAAAAATATCACTTTTAATTACCATGATTCTAAAACAAGCTTATTAGAAGCTGTATTTGCTAAAGGAGATAGAAGACTTTCTAAGGTGCTGGAAATTGCACTTGAAGAAGGCTGTAAATTTGATGGATGGATAGAACATTTTGATTTTAATAAATGGATGGATGTATTTAATAAGGCAGGAATTGATCCAGCTTTTTATGCAAATAGACATAGGGAATACGACGAAGTATTACCATGGGATCATATTGATGTAGGGGTTAGCAAGCAGTTTTTAATTAGAGAAAGCAAAAATGCTAGAGCTGAGAAGGTTACAGCGAATTGCAGGACAAGTTGCGCTGGCTGTGGAGTTAATCAGATATTTACAGGAGGTATATGCTAATGATAACCATACGTTCTAGATTTTATAAAAAAGCAGACATGGTATTTATATCTCACTTAGATTTAGTAAGAGTTTTTGAAAGAGCAATTAGAAGAGCAGACATACCTGTTGATTATACTCAAGGATTCAATCCAAGGCCTATTATGGCATTTGCCACTGCATTAGGTGTTGGTGTAGCTAGTGATGGAGAATATATTGATATACAACTAAGTGAGAAGTTGAATGCCAATCTAGTTACAGAAAGACTGAATAACGTATTACCAGAAGGATTAAAAATTATAAAAAGTGTTGCAATTAGTAATAAGGAAGAATCTTTGATGTCTATTATTTCTAGTTCTACTTATTTAGTTCAAATAAAAACAACTGATATACTAGGAAAAGAATATATAGAAGATTGCTTGAAAGAATTTTTATCTCTCGAATCCATAATAGAAATAAAGGAAAAGAAGGAGAAAAAGAAAAAATCATATAATAAAAATAAAAAGCCAGAATTTAAAGAAAGTAACATTAGGCCATTAATTAAAGAGATTGTATTATTTTCTTTAGATAATCGCATTGTCATATTTAAAATGCATTTATCTGCTGGAAGTAATGGTAATTTAAAGCCTGAGGTTGTTATTAGTAAATTAAAGGAATTAGTAGGAATGCCTATCGAACTAGAAGAGTTAAGAATACATAGGTTGGATTTATTTAAGGAAGAGAATGGTGAATGCGTTACTCCGTTAGATGGATTGGATATTATTGAGTAGTGGAGGTGAGCTAATTATATGAACCAAATCATGGTAGATGTTGGTATTAGCGAAAATAGATTAGCTATGGTAGAAAATCAAAAACTAGTTGAACTATATATAGAAAGACGCAATAATAAGCGCATAGTCGGAAATATTTATAAAGGTAGAGTTGTTAATGTGCTCCCAGGAATGCAAGCAGCCTTTGTAGATGTAGGATTGGAAAAAAATTGTTTTCTATATGTTAAAGATGCTCTTGGTCAGGATTTTTTTAATAAAAAGGATAAGGAATATGAAGATATATCAATTAAAGATGTTTTAAAGCAGGGGCAAGAAATAATTGTCCAAGTAATTAAAGAACCAATTGCTAGTAAGGGTGCCAGAGTAACTACCAATATAACACTGCCAGGGAGATATTTAGTCTTAATGCCAAACACAACTTATGTGGGTGTATCCAGAAAAATAGATAGCTCTGAAGAAAGAGAGCGGTTAAAAGAAGAAATTGAGGAGTTAAAACCAGCTAACATGGGCGTAATACTTAGAACTGTGGCAGAAGGTAAAAGTAAGGATGATTTTAAGGAAGATATAAAGTTTTTATTAAAGCTGTGGCAAAAAATCGAAAAAGAAAAAAAAATAGGCTATGCTCCAAGATTAATTTATAAGGATTTTGATTTAATTCATAAAACAATTCGAGATACATTGAGTAAAAATATAGATGAATTTATTATTAATGATAAAGATGAATATAATAGTGCTATAGACCTAGTTGATTTAATTTCGCCTGCTTTAAAAGATAGAATTTCATATTTTGATGAGTCCAATGATATATTTGGGCACTTTAGATTAGAATCTCAAATAAGTAAAGCGCTAGATAGAAAAATATGGTTAGAAAGTGGGGGCTATATTGTTATAGATAATACAGAGGCTCTTACTGTTATTGATGTAAACACTGGCAAGTATGTAGGCAGTATTGACTTGGAGGATACTGTTTTAAAAACTAATTTAGAGGCAGCTGTTGAGATTGCAAAACAATTGAGACTGAGAGACATAGGCGGAATTATAATAATAGACTTTATAGATATGTCAAATGAAAAAGATGAGCAAAAGGTATTAGATGTATTAGAGGAGGCTCTAAGCAAAGATCGGACTAAAAGCAAGATTCTAGGCATGACTGAACTAGGTTTGGTTGAAATGACAAGAAAAAAAGTAAGACAAAGATTAGAGTCCTTACTTCAAAAAAAATGCCCATGCTGTGATGGCTCAGGAAGATTGTTAAATGAGCATACATTACTACATAAGTTTGAAAAGGAAATGAGAAGAATCAGCATACATACTAGCTGTAAGGCTGTTATATTTGAAGTCCATCCAACTGTTTTAAGAGTATTTGAGGAGGAAAAAGCTATATTTAAGGATATAG
>JAEWHG010000007.1 GCA_023387935.1 Bacillota bacterium | reverse complement strand
GCCAGGATCAAACTCTTAAATAAAAATTGTTTGTTGCAATTTAAAATTGCGGGTTCCATTTTTTAAAAATGGATTAAAATTTATGCTGGCTTAAATCTATACTGTTTAGTTTTCAAAGACCTTTTTTAAATTTCGTCGCTGTGTTTTGGCGACTTAATTAATATATCACATCTAAAATATTATGTCAACATCTTTTTTAAAATTTTTTAGATGTTTTATCGAATTCATTATTCTTTATTCTTGGTGCTTGTTAATTCTAACAACTTACAATATATTTGTCAACATTTTTTTAATATAGATCTTTAAATTATAGAATATAGCTTATTTATCTTCTCCCTTTCATAAATAGAAAATATATTGAATATCAATTCAGAGCTTATTAACTACTTAAAATCACTGTAGATTAACAGATTGTTAAAGAACTAATATTCAATAATTTCGTATCTAACATTTAAAATTCTATAATTTAAAAAGCTGTACAGAACTTTCTTAATAAGAGTCCAGTAGCTTAATTAAACTTATAGACTAATGTAATTTGAAATATTAGCATCTCTATCTAAAATACTTTTTATCTTTGGAGTCTTACTACTCATAATAACAGTAATACCTGGCCCATGCCCAGATTTAATACAATCGCTATGTACAACAACTCCTATTGATACCGAACCTTTTAAATACTGTCTTCCATATGTATTGTCACAATCTCTCAATAAAACTAAATCTCCAAATCTAAGATTATCTATACCAAATTCTTTATTGGCTTCTAAATCACCTGTCATTATATCATAATCTCCAGAAAAAGCTGTAGGACTTCCAATTCCAGATCCCATTAAATAAGCAGGTATTTCTGTAACTACTGGAACCTCTAAAATTCCATCGCTATTTTCTTTTATACCCAGATTTTCAAATAATATTGGATCAATATTCATACATTTTATATCTTCATATCCTTCTATTTTTAGGCCCTGCCCATATGCCTTAACTAATATAGTGTCATTTATAGCCATTTTATCTAAATCTTCTTCTTTGAAATGTATTAAAACATGGTCAATACCTCCATGCATTCCAGTTACATAACCTTTAGCTCCTTTAGCATCACCTGTTATAACCTTTGCTTCATTTCCAATACAAGAAAGTAACATTAGCGCATGATTTTCACCACTAACATCATTTTTAATGCTAACTCCGGGCTCAATATGATCACCTACCCAATTCATACAATTATCTCCAACTTTGATATTATAAGTAATGCCTCCTGTTGCTGGCAATATTTCAGCATTTCCATCTCTATTTATTCTATAAGGATATGGTGCACTTGGACTATGTATTTTTCCTTGTACTGATTGCATGACTAATCTATTTTTATTTATGTTCATAATAAATCTCTCCTTTATTTATTTAATATATTTAAATTTCTATTTTTTTTATTAATTTCCTCTTATTTTTTAAATAAACTACAACTAAAAACTTAATTAGTTTTAAAATCTATAAAAAAAAGGCATTTGAAAATCAAAGATCTCCAAATGCCTTTTTATTATATCTACTATTTAAATTTTACCATCTATGGCAATGTCCTCTACCAAAATTATTTTGTCCTGATCTTTCTCCATTTTCTCTTCCATACATACCCATCATACCAGGTCCAAAACCATATTCATTATGATGTTCTTCCATTTCATCAATTTGCTCATTCCAGTATTTTGCATCTTCCTCAGTAATTTCTCCATTTGTAACAGCTTCATTTACTTGTTCTTTTCTCCACTCTATCATATCATTATACCATTGTGGAGTTTCTTTTGAGCCATCTGCAAAAGCCACCATTCCCATAGATAATGCTAAAACTGCAACAATAGATAAAACCATAAATTTTTTCATATTCTTATCCTCCTATATAATATATTTTCTATATTTATATATTAAGATAAGAATATGAAGATTTTATGAAGAAAAAGCTTTTTTTATTATAATTTTTATTGCTCAAACTCTTTAGCCTTTTTTAAGTTTAGAAAATCAAAATCTAATATTTCTCTTGTTTTTTCTTCAGGTAAAATAGTTTTCCCATCTATATATTTATTCATCATATCTAAACATGCACCAATCATACTTCCTAAAATAATAGCAGATACTAATGTCCCTACATGAAGTCCTTTTATTTTTTTAAAGAAAATTATAGAAGTTGTAAGTGAAATCATAAAGAAAGTTAGGTCGAATCCCGTTTTAAATTTTGCATATTTAATATTTTTTGCAATAGCAACTTCTTTTACAAAAGTGTCAAAAGGTTGTATTGGATAGTTACTCTTTATAAATGCAGCAACCCCTATAGATATTACGATAGAACCTAAAATAAAAACGCCTAATTTACCGTAAAATGTATATACTGCAAAAGAAGTTAAAAGCATACCAAATAAATCTATTGCTATTCCAAATAAAAATGCTACTACAAATGATAACAAATATTTTACTGTAACTCTTTTTACGATAATAAATAAAAAAATCAATGTAATTCCTTGAATAATATAACTCCACTGACCAAAACTTATTTTTGTGAAATATAAACTAAAAATATATGGAACAGACATTGCTACAGAAATACCTAAATTAGATTTAACAACTAATACTACACCTAAACTTAAACAAACCAATCCTAATAAAAATATAAATAAATTATAAACTTTTAATTTTTTCATATATTCCTCCTAAAAAAGATTTTTTATTTTTAAGTTAAATATATATTAATTCCATATTTTAGGCAATAAATTAAATGTTTTTTACCTTTTATCTCTCAAATTTTTTTAAAACTCCAAATTTGCTTTATAAAGGTGAACAACTTAAATTCTTTCTATTAGAGTTTAAAATCTTTTAAATGAAGGATTATTTTCTATTACATATAATTAAAATTATAAAATATACTCTTCTTTATTTTTAAAATATTTATACAAAAAAGTGTAGAAGAAGAGATATCCATCTCTTCTTCTACACTTTTTTGATTCATATTACATATTTTATAATAATTAAAATATATTTTTTTTGTATTTGTCTAAAATCAACATAAAAGGATACCCTAAACCATAACAAACTATTGTTTGACCTATTGCTACCCATGCCATAATAGCGGATAAAGGCATCTCATCCGGAGATCCTAAAAAGATATAATATAGCATAAGCCCCACAAAAATGGCATTAACTATAATAGGTGGTAATGGTGCTAATATCTTTTTCTTCATCTTATAGGTAAGATATGCAGCAATTAAAGTTGCTACACTACCTACAACAATATCTAGTATTCCGTAAGGTCCAATAATGTTAGAAATTATAACACCTACTGTGAGTCCTGGTATAGCTGCCGGTGTAAAATAAGGCAGAACTGTTAATACCTCAGCAATTCTAATCTGCATAACGCCATAACTAATTGGCTTAAAAACCTCTACTAAAACTACATAAATCGCTGCAACCATAGCAGCCTGTGTTAAAAACTTTGTTTTGTTAATTTTCATATTTGTCCTCCCTAGTTTTATTTAATGTCAGGATGGTTTCGAACTGACATGCTATTTAATATTTTTAGTAATAAAAATATTAAATAACCTCACAATACTAACATGTTATGCTATACCTTGTCAATCACTTATAAAAACTATGACTATATTTCAATGTTTTATGACATCCTATCTATGTAATTTTTTAATACCATTCCATCTTTAGGATTACATTTCAATATTTTTGTACTTTCTTTTTCAAAGTTTTTTAGGTATACTGTAAATTTATCGTCCTTGTCATCAATTTCATAATTTATACATCTATATCCATCATAATATAAATTCTTAAAGTCATCTATAATTGGACAATTAAACTCTCCATTCATAAAATCATATCCTTTCTATTGTATCTTATTATCTTAGTTTTTATTGATTATATTTAGCTAGTACTTTAAAATTTATGCATTTATATAATGACTTTTACTAAAATTTTAGTTGACTTTTATTTCCATATATAATAGAATATATTAAACATATTTTTTACAATTTCTTTATGTATATATTTATATAAATATATACATCGTAATAGCGCTGAATTCTTTATGAAGCGGGGGAACCATTTTTTGGGGTGAATCTCACATTTGTGAGTAGGGTCAACTCTTTCGACCCAAATCCGTCAGCTAACCTCGTAAGCGTAGAAAGGGGAGACTGCAAGCAAGGTGATATATGCCGAGGCTATAGTTTCTTATAGTCTTTTTATTTTATTTTTTTCTCTCCTTTTATTTTTCATCTTTTTTCTATCTCATTTTTTCCACATTCTTATTAAATATTAATTCTAATAAAGGGAGGTATTTTATGGATCAATTAAAATTAAAAAATCTTAGTGCTTTAGAAAAAGAATTTGCTACTGGAAAAGATCATATCCGCGTAAGAAAGGCTTGTCCTAAGGATTTACACAGTATTTATCAGGTTGCTTGTTCTGTTGGAAATAATAAAAAGGAAGCAAATCATGGTTTCTTGGTAGATGATTATTCTTCTAATCCTAAGTATTATCAAACACAATTACTTGAAAAGATTTTTGAATTAGATCATTTCTATGTAGCTGAAAGTTACAATAAGATTGTTGGTTTTCTAATTGCTTATACAAAACAACAATGGTTAAAATATAATGAAGGATGGATTGACGATATTTATTGGAAACCAGACTTCGATATTAAAAAAACTAAAGATTTTATTTTAATAGATAAAACTGCTATTTTATCACATCTAACGGGTAAAGGTATCGGTAGCGAGTTGTATAAAAAACTAATACCTTCTATAAAAGCTAGCGGTATCAATGATATCTTTGCTGAAACAATTATTAGCCCAACTCCTAACTTTGCATCCCTATCCTTTAGAATAAAACAAAACTATACATTAGCGGGTATGCGTTATGAAGATTACCTAGATCAAACGTTTACAACTCTTATATATCATAAATCTATTTAGATAATAAATTAATATTAGTTTACTCTTATAATTACAACAGACCACCTATAAAGGTGGTCTGTTAGTTTAATATGATTCTTGTCTAATAGTAGCTAATACTCGCATAAATAAATTAAAAGTATTTCTCCTATCATCATCCTCTTTTTTATGATTATCTACTGTATTTAATTTATTTTGTTTTTCATTTGATTTTTTCTGTCTATATTCATTTAAATTAATTACTTTATTCTTATCCAAAATTCCACTTCCTTTAAAGATATTGATATTAGATTTTAAATTAAGTATATAAATGAAATCAATAGTCTCTGTCGATTATATTATTATTTTAATAATTTAAGTTCAAATAGAACTATAACATTTACTTTTATATATAATTTCTACTTGTTTCAAGAAAATCCTGCTTAAATAAATTACTTTTATATTGAAAATTTTTTATATTTTTCTAGAAATTTAAAATTTAAGCAATAAAAAAACACAGCTGTATATAGCACAACTGTGTTCTTAAAGTTATATCGCAACGACCTACTCTCCCAGGCAGCTTCCCGCCAAGTACCATCAGCGCTGAAGGGCTTAACTACTGTGTTCGGTATGGGAACAGGTGTGACCCCTTCGCTATAGTCACGACATATTTGAGCCGCAGTTTCGCATTCCAAATTTGTTTACTCCCTTTCGGTCGTACAAATTTGATGCTCATTGCGTTTGACCTACTTACAATTTATTTCATAAATTGAGTTAGGTCATAATTCCCTCAAAACTATACAATGTTAGATTATTAATTGGTCAAGCCCTCGACCTATTAGTACCTATCAGCTGAGTACATTGCTGCACTTACACCCTAGGCCTATCAACCAAGTAGTCTTCTTGGGGTCT
>JAEWHG010000192.1 GCA_023387935.1 Bacillota bacterium | reverse complement strand
GGTATATGACCGATACCTTTTAATGTTCTATTTCTTGCACTATCATTTTGAATTGGTTCTCCATCAAGTAAAATAGAGCCACTTTCTATTTTACGAAGACCTGCTAAAGCTTCAATTAACTCTGTTTGTCCATTTCCATCGATTCCTGCAATACACAGTATCTCGCCTGCATGAACCTTTAGGTTTAAATTGTTAACTGCATCCAGTTTGCGATTATCCTTTACATTTAAGTTTTTAATTTCTAAAACTACATCTTTAGGTTTTGCTTCTTCTTTTTCAACTTCGAAGCTTACTTCTCTACCTACCATCATCTCAGCCATTTTTTCTTCACTTGTATCTAGCACATCCACAGTTCCAATATATTTTCCTCTTCTAAGAACTGTACATTTATCCGCGACTTCTTTAATTTCCTTAAGCTTATGTGTAATTAAAATAATAGTTTTTCCTTCTTTTATTAAACCTTTCATTATTTTAATTAATTCACGAATCTCCTGTGGTGTCAGAACTGCTGTAGGTTCATCAAAAATTAGAATATCTGCATTTCGATATAGCATTTTCAATATTTCTACCCTTTGCTGCATTCCAACTGATATATCTTCGATTTTTGCATTAGGGTCTACTTTCAAACCATATTTTTCACTAATTTCATTAACTCTTTGTATGGCTTTATTTATGTCTACTCTACCGAAGGATTTTTTAGGCTCCATACCCAATATAATATTTTCTGTAACTGTAAAATTTTCAACAAGCTTAAAATGTTGATGCACCATACCTATACCACATTCATTTGCAACATTTGGATCACTTATTTTAACTTCTTCACCATTTACTTTAATTATACCTGCCTCTGGTTGATAAAGACCAAACAAAACACTCATTAACGTAGATTTTCCCGCACCATTTTCACCTAGCAATGCATGAATTTCACCTTTTTCTACACGCAATGTAACATTATCGTTAGCTTTAATACCAGGAAATTGTTTTGTAATTCCTAACATTTCAATAGCGTATGCCATAACCCTTCTCCTATCTTTTTATAGTATACTAATTACATTCTTTACCCCTAAAGACTTTGCAAAACTCTCTAATTCTATCATTTTTTCTTTTGAAGGAACATAATCCTTTACAGCTAAAATCTGCTCCTTAGTAAGGCCCCTATAGTGAACCCTAATTAACTTATAAATAACATCTTCTCGATCTTTTATACGTTTAGATACCTCTCTAACAGTATTTTCGCTATCCATATATCCATCAATACATACCGTTCTAACTTCTTCCACCTTATTTAGTTGTAAAAGGTATTCTAGGTTTTCAAAATTATGCTCAATATTCTTTCTTGCAACCTTAGCCAAACTATTGATGCCTTTGATATCAAAAAGAAATTTATCCGCTACTTCGATAAGGTCTCTAATCTTTTCCTTATTAAATATACCATTTGTATCGACGTAGCATGTAAGACCTAATTTTTTTACCTCTTTAAAAAGTTCAACTAAATATGTACTATATAGTGTAGCTTCACCACCAGAAACAGTAATCCCCCTTATGTAGGGAGAATACTGTTTTATAATGGTCATAAGCTCTTCAATGGTATATTTAGTTTCTGTAGTTTCTTCACATGGTAATTTTATTGTCTCCGGATTATGGCAATAAATACAGTTTAAATTACAGCCTTGTACAAAAATAGTAGTTCTATTCCCGCTTCCATCCACATTTGCAAAAGGAATAATATCTTTTACAGGAAGAATCATTTCTTCTATATTCATATTAATCCCTAGTCTTTCTATGGAATACTTTTGCATTGTCATCAGTACCCATTCCGAGCATTGCAGTATTTCTAAGTACAATCTCTTCTCTTCTTGCCTTTTCAACTTCACTTCTCTTTACTAGATATCCAGTTACTCTTATTAAATCTGAGTTTTGCAAATAGGTTGTAATATAACGATAGCCTTGGCCAAAAGCACCATCGATAATATCCAGTACTGCATCCAAATTATTTAAATAGGTTTGATCAAAAGCAAATAAATCTCCTGTTCCCGATGGAAAATATTTATGGAACTGAGCTGATTGTGTTAAATGAAGAGGTAGTATTGGCTCATCTCCTACAGGAATTCTATGGGCCGGTGTATTATTTTTGTCGCATTCGAGGATACTTGCTCCTACTTGAGCATGGAATAAATATCTATTGTCTGTTCTTTCGCAATATACAGCTTCATGGTCTTTAATTATAGCTTCAATAGTTCTTAATATCTCGTGAGCTATTTCATCACCGTATGCTGATTCTCCAAATTTCTCGTTTATACCTTCAATTTTCAATATATGATTAACAGCATCTGCAAGTCCTACTATAGCAGGCATTGCTGTGAAATTTTCTCTTTTTATAAATCCTTCTTTTACTAAGAAAGAAGTTTCAAAGAAATTACTTTCCTCTACTATAAATTTAATTCTCTTATCAATCATGGATAGTGTTAACTTTGTAAATTTAGGTAATTCTATATTTATTAATTCTTCCTTTGTTTTACAAGCATTAGCTATTGTACCCAATCTTAACCTTAATAATGTATATGCTCCACCAGCCATCGGAAGTGCATTGTAGCAGCTTGCAATTCCATGTTCTCCAACGTCATTTAAGTAATAATCATTATTTGAAAAAGATGGCTTAGACGCAATTAAACAAGCCTTAGCTGCTAATTTTGCAAACTCTCTATCAGTTTCAGCTTTGCTATACTTTATAGTCATATTTGGAGTAGGATTTTGTAATTCAATTACAGCCTTTAAAATTAACTCTCCAGCTTTAGTAGCTTTAGGCCCTACATTGGCATGACAGAATGAATCTGAAATAGTTTTATCTATATGATTTAAAAATCTTTTGATTTTTATATAATCTTCTTCTTCATTTGTTATAAAAGGATCTATTAATTGATCTAAATTACCTATGAAAACAGGAAAACTTGTTATAGACGGTACATGATGATATAAAATAAGAAGACCATCTAGTAATTCATCTAAATTTTGTGGTGCCTTTATATCCAAAAACTTACAACCATTTTGGGTAAATATAGAATAATCTGGCACTATATATCTAGGTCTATACGGCGCATTTCCCTCATTCAAATCACATATAAGTCCACTTTCTATAGAATCAATTTCTTCTTGGGTATAATTTAATATTTCCGTTAGATCTACTAATCTTTCTGCTATATTTGCTAAGGTATGATGTTTCTGTTCGTAGGTTAAGCTTTTGCTTTTAACAACATCTAGTATTTCACTGTTCTTAGCTATCATAATATGACATCTCCTTTTTTCATAATGTATTCTTATATGTTTATATAATATGCCCATATAATTCAAGTAAGAAACCAAGATTTTAAAATCTTGGTTTCCTATATTATACTATGAAATTCGAACTATTTCAATCTTGATGGCACAGGAGATACTTCAATTTCGCCAGAAACGATTTTAGGAATAAAATCATTTGCTGCCTTTATAATTTCATCAGATAGGTTTGGATTGTTTTCTGGCAGTCCAACACCTTCGTTTTCTAAATTGAATGTGATAGTTTCTCCACCTGGGAAGTTTCCTTCTAAAGTAAGTTTTGCAATATCGTAAGCAGCAACGTCAACTTTTTTAATCATTGATGTTAAAATAGCTGATTTATCGCCATCATAGATACCATCTTCATATTGGTCTCTATCAACTCCGATAGCCCATACATCTTCACCATTTACTCTTCTATCTGTAGCCTCTTTAATTAAACCATTACCAGTACCACCAGCTGCATGGTAAATAACGTATGCACCTTGGTCATACATTTTAGCTGCTAATGATTGACCTGTTTGAGCATTATCAAATGCACCTGCGTATTCAACCAATACCTTCATGTTCGGGTCTACTGCTAAAACACCAGCTTCGTATCCAGCTTCAAATTTTTGAATAGCTTCAAAGTCCATACCACCAATGTAACCAACAGTATCTTTACCTGCTTCTTGAGCTTTTAATGCTGCCGCTACTCCTACTAAGAAAGAACCTTCATGCTCTGCGAACATAGCACTAGCTACATTTGGAGCCTCAACTACAGCATCAATTAGTAAGAATTTTTGTTCTGGGAAGTTTGAAGCTGCTTGTTTCATTGCTTCTTCAAATAAAAATCCAGGTGCAACAATTAAATCTGCTGCTTCATCAGCTAAAGTTGATAGGTTTGGAATATAGTCTGCATCTTCTTCAGATTGAAGATAGTTTTTATCTGTTCCAAATTCCTCTGCGAATCTTTCGATTCCTTCCCAAGTACCTTGGTTAAATGACTTGTCATCAATTCCACCAATATCTGTTACAAGTCCAACAAGGAAATCTTCATTACTAGCTTCTGGAGTTTCTGGAGTCTCAGAAGTTGGTGGAGTCTCTGGTGTTTCTGTAGTATTTCCACCACAAGCAGTAAGAACTACTGACA
>JAEWHG010000170.1 GCA_023387935.1 Bacillota bacterium | reverse complement strand
TTTTTATGAATAAAACAAGCAGTATGTAAATTTTAATACATCAATCCCCTTTTTACTTAATAAACATATAATACTAAGTAGATAGACTTACCTATGGAAAGGACGGTGAAGACCCCTATTTTAGTAGGGGGACTTATGCAAAAAACCTTTGTTCTTGATACGAGTGTTTTACTTCACGATCCGAGAAGTTTATATGCCTTTGGAGATAATTTAATTATTATTCCAGCAGTTGTTATAGAAGAGATAGATAAAAAGAAAAATTTACTAGATATTATTGGGAGAAATGCTAGAGAGGTTGCAAGAGAACTAGATTATTTGAGAGAAAAAAACAGCTTAAGCAAAGGTGTAAAGCTAGAAAATGGGGGAACTCTTCAGATAGAGCTAAATCATAAAAGCTTTGTAAATGTTGCTGAGTGGTTTAATGAAATTAACAATGACAATAGGATTTTAGCAGTTGCCTTAAACCTACAGCTGGAAAAAGAGAATAATGTAGCACAAAATCAAGTTGTGCTTGTAAGCAAGGATACAATAATGCGGATTAAGGCTGACACTTTAGGTATAGAAAGTCAGGACTATTTGCATGATAAAATTGAATACACCTATGAAAATTACATTGGTTATAGAGAGATTAAGGTGGAATCAGGATTAGTTGATATGTTCTATGAAAAAGGGAATTTAAGCCACAACTACTTTAAGGATAAAGGTCTTTTGCCGAATCAATTCATTATATTAAAGGCAGAAGATGCACCTAATAAATCAGCAATTGGAAGATTTGATAAACAATCAAGTACAATTAAACCCTTAATATTTGGAGAAAATAGCTATTGGGGAATAAGGGGAAGGAATGTGGAACAGCGCATGGCCTTAGAAGCACTATTAAATGATGATATTAAATTAGTAACATTAACAGGAAAGGCTGGAACCGGAAAAACATTATTATCACTGGCTGCAGGATTACACAAAACTAACGATGAAAGAATTTACAAGAAGCTATTAATCACAAAGCCTGTTATTCCAGTAGGCAGGGACATCGGATATTTACCTGGAGATAAGAGTGAAAAGCTTAGGCCATGGGTTCAACCTATTTATGATAACCTTGAGCTTTTATTAGGAACGAAATCTTTTGCTAAATTGGAAGACACATTAGTTGGAATGAACAGAATAGAAATTGAAGCCCTTACTTATATTAGGGGAAGAAGTGTTCCTAATCAGTTTATTATCATCGATGAGGCTCAAAATCTAACTAAGCACGAGATAAAGACTATTATAACTCGTGTTGGAGAAGGTAGTAAAATAGTTTTAATGGGGGATACGGAGCAAATAGATCATCCTTATTTAGATAGTGAGTGTAACGGGTTAACATATATTATTAATAAGTTTAAAGAAGAAAACTTATCAGCACATATAACCTTTAAAAAGGTTGAGCGTTCTTCTTTAGCTCAGTTAGCCGCAGATATTTTGTAGTATAAAGTCTAAATATTCCCTATGAAAACATCTAGACTACTCCTTCTTTAATAACTTACGTATAACATAATAAAAAATGGATAACATTATAGATAAAATTCGGATAAACTACCAAAATCCAGGGGGAGGAAATCTATAATGGAAGAAAAGGATGTAATTAAAAAAAGAGAAAAAAGTTTAAGCAGCTTAGTAAGCGCACTTGGAAGTTTATATAATAGAAGTAATGTAACAAAGGAGTCAGCCACGGATGAAGATAGAGAGCTTGCTGAGTGTGTAAAAGTAGCCTATGAAGAATGGCAGAATGCAGAGAATTTTTTTCATAATGTATCGGATCCTGACTTAGTAGATCATGCAATATATAAGCTAGAAGCAACGAAAGCAAGGTATATTTATTTGCTAAAGCAAGCAAAAGCGAACGGAATTAGAATGAATATTCATTAGAGTATCATATTATGATAGAATTAATTATATAATATAAGGAGTAGTCATGGACTACTCCTTATATTATTTACTTGAGCACTTGAAATTCTAAGCAAAGCTTAGAACCCTTAACTATCGGAAAAAGTTTGTGAGTGTAAAGGAACAACTTTATTTTTAATAAAATAAATATTGGGGGAAATTATATGGGATTAGAAATCAATATCATATTAGCCTATGCTGTAGGACTAATTTTACTATATGTTTTTGGGTGGATTTTATTAATTCCTTTAAAATGGATAATCAGACTAATATTTAGCAGTATACTAGGCGGTATAATGCTTTTTCTTCTAAACTTAGTAGGCGATATATGGGGAATAGGCCTTGCAATTAATCCTATTAGTGCTATTGTTGTTGGCATTTTAGGAATGCCTGGGATAATTTTATTATTGCTATTAAAATATGTTTTTTAATAATGTCCAAACTCTCACACTTCAGGCATAGGTCCTGAAGTTCTATTTTTTATGAGATGATACAATTTTAAAAATAGTATATAATAAAGAAAATTGAAAGATGGTATTTGTAGAAGGGAAATAGTAGTTTATAATAGAATATATATTAGATAATGTAGTGGTGGTATTCTAGGGGGAGATATTATGTTTGATTTTCAAAAAAATAATGTTGATATAGGCCGTAATATTAAGATGGTGGAGTTTCTTAAGTGTGAGCTTTTAAATAGTGTTTCCGTAGTTTTCGAAGCCCTTTATAAGGGAGCAAAGGACGGACAAGAAATGGTTATTGAGGGCCTAGCTAACATTATTTTAGTAACATATTCATTAGGAAGGCGACTAGGTATCGATTACGATGCAATTGATAGAAAAGTACAAGATAAGGCAAGACTACACATATTGGAGGAGCACCACCTTGAAAAATGGTATGGAGATCTTTCAAGCTTACATCAACATTTAAAGGAAAACAGAAAGCAGTAGTGAGGCCAATACATCGAGGACAAGAATTAGGAGTGATTTTAATTGAAAAGCAATAATGACAGAAAAGCACTTATAGAATCTGTTTTAATAGCAGCAGTTACAGCTATATTTGCTATTAGCACTATGTATATACCTATTTTATCAATGTTAATAGTATTAATTCCTGTACCATTTATAATTTTATCATATAGACATAACAATAAGTATTCTACGCTGTCTATTATCACCTTTAGTTTATTAACTGGTATTTTAACGGATTTGGTATATGCTATTTATTTAATAGCAATTTTTGTACCAATGACTATTGCAATGGGGCACTATATAAAAAGAGAAAGAGAGCCCTATGTAGTAATAGGAGCAGGAACTATAGCATCTATTATATCAATACTTATCGTATTCCAGTTTGTCTCATACATTGGAGGAGTCAATATAATTGATGAGATCGCTATTGTAGCAGAAAATGTTATTAATACTCAGATAGATATGCTAAAGTCTATTGAAGCAGACCTTATTAACTCCGATGAAATACTAAGCTATTTACTAATGATATTTCCAGGGGTTCTTATTATTCAATCTATGTTTATGGCCTTTGGAAACTATTATTTGACTGTAAATGTATTAAAACGTCTCGGTCTAAATACTCTTGAACTTCCTCAATTTAGTACATTTAGATTACCAGAAAACTTTGTAATCGGTTCTTTTATTATTTTTATATTAAGCTATGTAACTAAATATATTGAGGGTATTCATCATGTTAGCTTGATTGCAACAGTTACAATAGTTTTTGTTTTCTTGTTTTTTATACAAGGTATATCTGTTATAAGTTTCTTCATAAAGAGAACTAAGACTCCTAAAATAGTTCGTATTTTTTTAATAGGAATAATTTTCATAATAAGCCCTTTACTAACTGCAATTTCATTTATAGGGTTAGTTGACTCCATAGTGGACATTAGAAAATTAAAGGTAAAACATTAGAAATGAAATTTAGGAGGCAAAATAATGAAGTCTATAAAAAACAGTAAATTCGTTAAGATGCTAGTTCCTGATACACGAATTTACCTTATAATACTATTTGTGTTTATATTAATAGTTTCTTACTATAATAGGGGAATAGGGATTATAGGTATATTTTTATTAGCATATTTAATTTACTACAATTTAAAGATTAGCAATATAAGACATGAAGAATGGACTAGATATATTGAAGGCTTGTCTTCGGATATTGATTCTGCAACAAAATATGCAGTCTTAAATTTACCTATTCCTTTAACTATAGTAGAATTTGATGGAACAATTACTTGGTATAACCCTAAATTTTTGGAAGTGGCAAACACTAAGGATTTATTAGAGAAGGATATACAGGATGTTATTCCTAATTTTGATCTTAGAAATTTACTTCAAACAGAAAATGAGCGATCTAATATAATTGAAATTAATAATAGATATTTTAAGATTGTTTACAACATAGTTAAGCTTCCAAAAGGGCATACATCAAATTATATTATTATGCTGTATTGGATAGAGGTTACAAAATATGAAGAATTAAGTAAAAAATATAAGGATGAACAAATGGTAGTAGGTCTTATACAGATTGATAATTATGATGATGTTATGCAGAGTACGGAAGAGATGAAGCGCCCATTAGTTTCTGCGGAAATAGAGCATAAGTTAAATCTATGGGCAGGTAAAATAAATGGATTTATACGTAAATATTCTAAGGATAAATTGATCGTTGTTTTTCAGCATAAATATTTAGAAAAGTTAGAAGCTAAAAAATTTGATATAATAGATGAAATAAGAGAAATAAATCAAGGAAATAGTATGCAAATTACTTTAAGTATAGGTATAGGAACTTACGGTGAAACTCCTTTAGAATCCTGCAATTTCGCCAATGGAGCCAAGGATTTAGCTCTTGGTAGGGGTGGGGATCAGGTAGCGGTGAAGAAAAGAGATAAGACTAGTTTTTATGGTGGTAAGGCAAAGGCAGTGGAAAAGAGAACTAAAGTAAAGGCAAGGGTAATATCCCATGCTCTACGGGAGCTTATAGACCAATCTACAAATGTCATAGTTATGGGACATAAAATATCAGATTTAGATGCTTTTGGTTCTGCCCTTGGTATTTATCGTGCAGCTAAAAATAGAGGAAAAGAAGCTTATGTTGTTTTAAATGGATCCAATCCATCTATTGAAGGATTGCTAGGCCGTATATACGAAAAAAATGAATATAAAGATGTAATTATATCTTGTGATGATGCTAAGAATATAATTGAGAAAACATCATTATTGGTAGTAGTTGATACACATAGACCAAATTTTACAGAATGTCCGGATTTATTAAGAATGACAGATAAAATAGTAGTAATAGATCACCATAGAAGAGGAACAGAATTCATTGAAAATACCGTTTTAAACTATCATGAAACTTATGCATCTTCAACTTGTGAGCTAGTAACAGAACTACTAAGTTATATGGAAGAAAAAATAAATATCCCTCAAGTTGAAGCAGAGGCACTGCTAGCAGGTATTGCCATAGATACTAAAAACTTCACATTTAAAACAGGAGTAAGAACCTTTGAGGCTGCATCGTTATTAAGACGTGCAGGTGCGGATACAACATCAGTAAAGCAGTTATTTGAAGATGATTTTAATACTATTATTTCTAGGGCTGAAGTAGTAAAAAAATCGGAAATAATTTATCAAACAATAGCCATTTCTAGCTTAGAAGAAATCTCAAAAGCTTCACAGCTAATAGCAGCTCAGGCAGCAGATGAGCTCTTAAATGCAAGGGGAATTACTGCATCCTTTGTTTTAGGAAGAAAAGATGATACAATAATTTTTATAAGCGGACGCTCCATGGGTGATGTTAATGTTCAAGTTATTTTAGAAAAGCTTGGTGGTGGCGGCCATATGACTGTTGCAGGAGCCCAAATTAAAGGAAGTACTCTTGAGGAAGTTAGAAAAAAACTAGAAGCAGCAATTGAAGAATACTTTGAGGAAGGTGAAGAGGAATGAAAGTGATTTTATTACAAGATGTAAAGGGTTTAGGTAAAAAGGGTGAAGTTGTAAATGCCAGTGATGGATATGTAAGAAATTTTTTATTTCCTAAAAAATTAGCAGCAGAGGCAACTGATGGAAATATGAAAACCCTTAAAGAGCAGAAAGTATCTCAGGAAAAGAAAAAGCAACAAGAAATAGATGATGCTAAGGAACTTGCAAAAAAAATAGAAAAATCACCTATTGAAATATTAGCTAAAGCTGGAGATGGTGGTAGATTATTTGGATCTGTAACATCTAAGGATTTAGCAGAAACACTTGAAAAACAACACAAAATTACAATAGATAAAAGAAAAATAGTTCTTCCAGAGCCAATTAGAGAGCTAGGTGTAAGGTATGTAGAAATAAAACTATATGCAGGCGTTGTTGGAAAATTGAAGGTAAATATTAAAGAAGCATAAGAATATATAAAAAAAAAAGCAGCCTAGCTGCTTTTTTGTTATAATATAGGAGTATTTAGTATTTAAAACCCATAAACAAAGGTATAGCAGTGTAGGAGGGTTAAAATGGAAGATTTAAGATCAATAAATAAAGTACCGCCTAATAGTATAGAAGCTGAACAATCCGTTCTAGGATCTATGTTATTAGATAGAGAAGCAATTATAGTAGTTTTAGAGTTCTTAAAGGGCTCAGATTTTTACAAGGAAGCGCACAAGGAAATATTTGAAGCTATGTATGACCTGTTTAATAGGAACGAGCCAGTAGATTTGGTTACACTCACGGAAGAACTAAAAAAGAGAGAAATTTTAGATGCAATAGGTGGCATTCCTTATTTGACCAGCTTAGCTTCTGGGGTACCTATTACATCTAATGTACGATATTATGCTGAAATAGTAGAGAGAAAATCTCTGCTAAGAAAACTGATCAAATCCTCACAGGATGTAATTCAATTGGGGTACAGTAGTGATGTAGAAGTACTACAAGTAATAGAGCATGCACAGAAAAGTATATATGACATTTCTCAAAATAGATCTAATGAGGGTTTTACCCATATTAGGGACCTTTTATCCGATACCTTTGATAAAATTGAGGAATTGTATGAAAATAAGAAAGGTATTACTGGATTAACTACAGGTTTTATGGATTTAGACAAAAAGTTAAGTGGATTTCATAAAACAGATTTAATTTTAGTTGCAGCCAGACCTGCCATGGGAAAATCGGCATTTTCCTTAAACTTAGCTCAAAATGCAGCAATTAAGGCAGGGGCTTCTGTAGCTGTATTTAGTTTGGAGATGTCTAAGGAGCAATTAATGCTTAGAATGCTATCTGCTGAATCTATGGTGGATTTAGGTAAGATTCAGGTAGGAAACCTAAATGAGGAAGAATGGTCTAAAATTGCAGGAGCAATGGCTCCACTTTCCCAATCAAAAATTTACTTTGATGATACTCCTGGTATCTCAGTAATGGAGATGAGGTCCAAATGCAGAAGATTAAAAATGGAAAAAGGCCTAGACTTAGTTTTAATCGACTATTTGCAGCTAATGGAAGGTGATGGAAGAAACGAAAGCAGACAACAGGAAATCGCATCTATTTCTAGAAATTTAAAAATAATGGCTAAAGAGCTAGATTGTCCTGTAATAGCTTTATCCCAATTATCACGTGCACCTGAGCTAAGAGCAGATCATAGACCTATTTTATCAGACCTTAGAGAATCGGGAGCGATTGAGCAGGATGCAGACTTGGTTATGTTTTTATATCGTGATGAATACTACCATCCTGATAGTGATAAAAAGAATATCGGTGAAGTAATTATTGCAAAGCACCGTCATGGTGAAACTGGAACTGTGGATTTAATTTGGTTAGGCCAGTTCCAAAAGTTTTTAGATTACGAGAAATACAGAGATGCATAGGAATTAATAATATATACGTTGTAATAGAGTAAGCATAATTATATTATATAGTGAGGGATAGTATGATAATTGCAAGGGGGCAAAACATATATATTAAAAAGCTTGAAAGAGAGCATATTGATATCATGCAGGAATGGGGTAGACATACAGATCCTCTATTTTACTGCTATAATTTTCCGTATATGAGTAATATTGAAGGTGACTATTGGTATAAAGCTAAAGCTCTATCCTTTACAAGAAGATGTTACGTCGTATTTAATAATTGCAATCAATTGGTAGGATATATTTCATTAAGGAATATTAAAATTTTTAGAAAAGCCAGTGAGCTTGGAATTGTATTCGACCCTAATAATGTAGAGCAGGGTTATGGAACCGATGCATTAAAGGCATTTTTAACCTATTATTTTGAGGTTTTAAAAATGAAGACATTATATTTAAAAGTATCTGTTTTTAACAAAAGAGCCCAAAGTTGTTATAAAAAATGTGGTTTTGAGTCAAAAGGGATTGTTATGGATGATTTTGAGGATCAAAGCTTGCCTATCTTTAAAGAAGATTATTTTATACCATATAGACATTTTTTTAAGCAAGAAAAAAATAAATTAAAATGCCAGTTCATAAGTATGGTTATTACAAAGGAAAAATATTATAACCAATAGGAAATTATAGAACTTTTAATTGAATATAAATATAATTTCCGTAATTGGTTTCGACAAAATAATTCTAAAATATTTTGTAAAGGAATATTTTGTTCTAAAAATTTAGAAAAATGTATAAGTTATACACAATATCCACCGAACACTTGTGCATAAACCATGAAATTTGTGCATAATATTAAAAAAAATTCGAAAAAATGTGGATTATTAATATATTAAGCAGATAAAAAAATAAATCTAGGTATCTAGATTTATTTTTTTGTAAAAACCTGTTGACATAAAGCGAGATTTTAGATAGAATGTATAACTGTGAGCAAGAGCTTGACCCATTAGCTCAGTCGGTAGAGCACCTGACTTTTAATCAGGGTGTCCCGCGTTCGAGTCGCGGATGGGTCACCATATATTATAACAGTGATTCTTGGTTTAGGATGCTGAGAGTTGCTGATTTGGCCCCTTGGTCAAGCGGTCAAGACACCGCCCTTTCACGGCGGTAACAGGGGTTCGATTCCCCTAGGGGTCACCAAAATAGAAATAGAAAAAAGTCTCTACTTTATTATAAGTAGAGACTTTTTTTTTATTTAACTTCCCATCTTAAGTCCTTACCAAAGAAATGCAGCACAGTAAATTTTGAGAATAGGCGGGAAAAAATACGGTCATCGTACCGGTCCATCATCTCCTTAGGAGATAGGTTTGTGGATACTATGGTTTTTTTATTTGATAAAAGGCGGCTATTAATAATATTGAAGATCTCACTATTTGTAAAAGTATTCGTCATTTCTGTGCCTAGATCATCAATTATTAGCAAATCTGCATCAAATAAAAGATTGTATTTTTCTTTATCATTATTATTTTTAAAACGTAGCTCCTCTAATATTTCCAATAGCTTGAAGGATGTCTGATAAATAACAATTTTACCTCTATCTAATAGTGCCTTTGCAATACAATTGGTTAAAAAAGTTTTCCCAAGACCTGTTTCTCCATAAAACAGTAAGTTATCTTCATTATCCTCATCGAAATTGAAAACGAAGCCTTCGGACACATTAAGTATATCCATCATGTTCTGCTTTGGTGTTAATACTTGTCCATCAAAGGGTTGATCAGAAAACAGATCTAAATTAAAAGACTGAAAGTTTTCTTTTTTTAACACTCTCGCTAAATTTGACATATTATACGCTTTCGTTATAAGCTGCTGTTTAAAGCATCTACACTTTTGCCCACTGGAGACAAAGCCTGTGTCATTGCATTCATTACAATCAAAATTGTCGTGTAGATATTGTAGCGGTATATTATTTTCAGTTAGTAATATGGCACGCTCTTGCTTTAGTTTATCTAAGCTTTGTTTAAAGGATTCTATAGTTTTTTCAGGATCATCCACACCTTTTATTAATGCTTTTGAAATAGATATCCCTGTTTTTTGAAGCTCTTCATCAATCTTTTGTATTCTAGGAACCCTTTCATATACTTCTTGTAATCTTTTTTCCTTAGAAGATCTAGCTTTATTTCTTTTTTCTTCGTAGTCCCTAAGTATTTCTTGTATAAATGTTTGCATCATAGAAAACACCCCCTACCGATTTAATCTCTGCTTCTGATTATTTAATACCAACTGCTCTAATTCATCAGCTGTATATTTGTCCCCACGGCTTTTTGCAAGGTGGAATTTGGTCTTAATTTTAGGTGTATTTTGAGTAGGCCTATATGAAGGTTGCTTTTTCTCTCTTTGATCCAGTCTTTGTATATCTTCAACTTCCTTAACACCCTTTTCATGCCAGCTTTTTAATATACCATGAATATAATTAATGTTAGGGTTAGCTGTTTTACTAGAGTTTTCACAGGCAGCTAAAATTATTTCAATGCTAAAATTAAACTCATCAATCCAAGTGTTCATAATTTTCTTTTCAGCTTCAGAGGGTCCTCTCGATCCAAAGCCTAAAGCTTTAAACACTTTACCGTATAGGCCATATCTCTCTCCCTGCTTCATAAGACTCTCATGTAACTGTTCCACTGTGAAAATGCCTTGATCATACCAATTTCTAATTACACCTGATGAAAAGCTTAGAATATGCCTTGCCTTACCTTGCTCTTTAGAATAACGGAAGGCCTCAACGATTAGTGGTGTATCTATATTATATCGTTTAAGCAATTCTATTGTTTTAGACATTTCATTAGGCTGAAGCTCTCTAGCAATAATCTTCCTTATTTCCACAAACATATCTCTAATTTCAGGAACCTTATTTGCTTCAACTAAATCAGCCGGAGAGCAGGTATAAGGATTAGATTTTGTTTCTATTAAATCATCCTTTTGTTGCACACTTCTAGTAGGCTTATAATTATTATCTATAAAAAGTTGCTTTAAATTAACAAATTCTACAGTATAGTTATTCTCATCCTCATTATCTAATTTATGCTTCTTAATAATTTGCTTGCTCTCCCAGAAATCCCAAGCGGATAATACATCCGATAGAGGAATGTTAAGATGTTTTGCAATTGACATATTATTTACTTCCATATTAGGATCACGATCCAAAGAATATTTATAACCAAGTAAATAGACTTGTACAAAAGTACCATTTGTCATGGGCATATAAACATCTATAAATATATTTTCAATTGGTGTATCCCCTAAGTCAATAGAGGTATTTCCTTTAATAAAGCTCATAACCATCACTCCATTTTAATATAGCTTGATATAATTATATCCTATTTATAATTATATCATAGAAAAATACATACTGTTTCTAGGTGGATTTATAATTTTGGAATAAAATAAAAAGTTATTAATAAAATCTAATAGTACATAAATTTGTTTGGGGGGTGTATTACCAGTGTATAAAATGAGACTTAAAAGAAAAATCAGTACATGGACCGTAGTATTTGGAGTACTTTTACTCTCAGTAACTATTAATTATGTATGGAATATGGGCCAAGTACAAAGGGTTTTTGGTACCTTTATACAGAGCGAGGAAGGACCCCAATATACAATTAATGCCATATTTGATGAGGAAAATATGATCGTAAGAGGAAAACAAAAGATGCACTATCAAAATACTAGTAATAGGCCAATGGAGAATATATATTTTCATTTGTATCCCAATGCATTTAGAAGTAATAAAACTACCCCATTTAGCGCTGGCGATATGGTAAAAGCATACCCTAATGGCTTTGATAAAGGATGGATAAATATTAGTAATGTTATGGATGGCAACAAGAAAGCAAGCTACAGAGTTATGGGTGAAGGAGATACAAATTTAAGAATTATACCGAAAGATCCAGTTAAACCAGGAGAATCTATAGAATTAGCCATGGACTTTGAATTAAAGCTACCTAATTCCATAGGGCGAATGGGATACGGAGAAAATACGATAAATATTGCAAATTGGTATCCTATTCTATCTGTATTTGACGAGAATGGATGGAACTTAGATCCATACTATTCCATAGGAGATCCTTTCTATAGTGATGTAGCAGAATACAACGTAAGCATAACTATTCCAGAAAAATATCAGCTAGCTACTACGGGAAACATTTTAAAGGTATTAAGTAAAGATCATAGTAAAACATATACAATTAGTGCTAGTAATGTAAGGGACTTTACTATGGTATTAAGTGAAAACTTTATTATTAGCAAAGGGCTTGTAGAAGATATAGAAGTTATTTCCTATACAATAGATGGCCTAAAGAAAGATAAGGCATTAGAATACGGTGTGGGAGCCTTAAGCACATTCAACAGATTATTTGGAAAATATCCTTATGAACAATTATCTATAGTTGCCAGTGATTTTTTTATAGGTGGGATGGAATATCCAAATCTAGTTATGATTAGCCAGAATCTTTATGAATCAGGGATAGATTTTCCTTTAGAATATGTAATTGCACATGAAGTAGCACATCAGTGGTGGTACGGCATCGTAGGAAATAATGAGGTAACAGAGCCGTGGCTGGACGAAGCATTGACAGAATATGCTACATTAATGTATTTCGAAGAGAAATACGGAGACTTGATCAAAGAAGCAGTGTATGAACAAATGATAAAGGGCCAATATGAGGAGTTTGCTAAAAGGTATCCTAATAAAGGAGAAAGTATTCTAAGGAGTCTAAAGGATTTTGAGAGCTCTTCAGAGTATAGCAGTATTGTTTATAGCAAAGGGGCCATGTTTATAGGTGAGCTTAGAGAACAAATGGGAGATGAAAATTTTATAAAAGCCCTAAGAGAATATTATGAAACATATAAATTTAAGAATGCAACTACTGAGGATTTTTATAATATAATTCAAAACAACACGGATGTTAAGTTAAAAAATGAATTTTCTAAGTGGCTACAGGATAATATTGAATAATATTGAATTAACTGGATAAACTACCTAAAATTATACCCGCAAAAACTTATTTAAAACAAAAAAGAAATAATTTAATATAAAAAAAAATAATTTCAAGTATTGAAACCCCCTTTTTTGTGGTATAATGGAAAAGTAATTGTTACAAAAGTATTACAAGGTTTTTAATAAAATCCTAAGAAAATTAAATCAAGAGAGAGCTAACACTGGATTAGACGCTCTGAGAGGAGATTTACATATGGAAAACAAAATAAATGAGAAAGTTACAGAAATCTTAAATAAAATTGGTTTAGAAATTAAAAAGCTTTCTAATAAAGCTAAAGACATAGATATGAGTTCATTAAATAATAAATTAAAAAATATAGAAGTTAAATCTCTTTATAGTAAATTTAAAGAAAATAAAAATCCTAAATATAAAGCGATTGGAGCAGCAGTTCTATCTATATCTTTAGGAACTGGAATATATTTCCAAGCAAATAGTTCTATAGAAGCGTACACTGTAAAAGTTGATGATAATGTGGTAGCTATAGTTAGAACTGAAGATGAGTTTCTAGGAGCTCTTGAACAAGTTAAGAGCGAAGCAATATCTAGCTATGGCCAGGATGTAGTATTAACCGAAGAACCAGTTTTTGCTGAAACAGAAGTTAAAAAAGAAGAGATTACAGAATTAGATGAAATGATGAAAAACATTAAATCGCAAATAGATATTAAATTAAAGGCAGCAGCCATTATGGTTGATGGAGAAACTGTAGCAATTGTTAAAGATGATAAAATTGCAACAAATGTATTAGAAAATGTTAAAGAACCCTTTTTGGAAAAGGAAGAGAGTCAGTATGATGCTGTTAAGTTTGCAGAAAATGTAGGGGTTGTTGAAGTAGGTGCAGAGTTTAAGGATATTCTTACAGAAGAAGAGGCATTACAAAAAATAGCACTCGGTACAGATGAGGAGAAAATCCATAAGGTAGAGCAAGGAGAAAATACTTGGACCATCGCAAGAAAATATGATTTAAAAATGGCAGATATTGAAAGGGCTAATCCAGGACTGGAACCTGAAAAGCTTCAAATAGGGCAAGAAATTAGTTTAATAGTGCCTAAACCTTTAGTTTCTGTTGTAACGAAAGAATATATAGAGCTTGTAGAGGAGATCCCTTTTGAAACAGAATATGAGAAAACAGCTTCTTTATATGAAGGAGATAAGAAAATAACTGTACAGGGTGAAGAAGGACAACGCGAGGTAAAAGGATATGTAGTAAAAGAAAATGGCGTTGAAGTGGCTATGGAGGTAATAGAGGAGCATGTAGTTTCTCAGCCAAAAACTAGGGTTATAGCCCAAGGAACAAAGGAAAGGCCTGCTACAGTAGCGACTGGAGTATTTTCTAATCCAACAAGGGGACGTATGACATCACCTTTTGGTATGAGATGGGGAAGAAGACATACAGGTATTGACATAGCTTCGTCTAAAGGTACTACGGTTACTTCGGCAGATGCAGGAAGAGTATCCTTTGCAGGTAGACAGGGTAGCTATGGTAATTTAATTATTATAGATCATGAAAATGGATATCAAACATATTACGCTCATAATAGCAAGCTTGTTGTAAGTAAAGGGGACCGTGTTTATAAGGGTCAGAAAATTGCAGAGATGGGCAGTACAGGGAATAGTACGGGAGTTCATCTTCATTTTGAGGTAAGAAAAAGTGGTACACCTATGAATCCGCAAAGTTTTGTTAAATATTAATAAAAATAGTGAATTTACTTCTGAAGCATAATAAATAATATTACTAGCACTAGATTGATATAGTTTATTAATGATGTTCAACTAGTAAATTCGCTTGTAATAGGTTTTTTAGATTAGTTTTAATTTTAAATTAAATATTTAAGTTATAGGGGAAAGTAGCTCTATAATATTTGGTGCTGGTAGTGAAAAAAACCAGCACTTTTTTGCATATAAAAAAATACATATTGGCAGAACTCTAATAAAATATAATCCCTAGACCATATTTTAAAGGAGTGTTGTCATATGTATATTAATAACCGTTCTATTTAAATTTGTTAAATAAAAGCATGCCTTTTTCATTAGCATCTACTTATGTAGCTTTATATTTTAATCTATATTCACTTGGTGTACAATGATATGTTTCTTTAAATATTTTATTGAAGTAAGAAGTATCTACATAGCCCAAATCAAGAAGTATATCCTTAATATAAGAATCAGTATTTATTAATAAGTATGCAGCTTCCTTTAATTTTGCAGCTTGAACATGTTGGAGAAATGTCATTTTTGTTTCTTTTTTAATTAAGCTAGATATATAATTTGGGTGGTAATTGAAATATTTAGATAAACTATCTAAAGTAACATGATTATAATTCATGGATATGTATTTAACCATTGAATTTACTAAGGACGCATTTATAAGAGTAGACATAGATGTAAGAACTTTACTGTCTTTAGAGTTATTTAAATATTCAAAAAGGAATAGGGTAGAACTTTCTAATAGATCGCTATTATTATTTTTTATTAAAGATAACATAATGTACAATAATTGCCTTACTGTAAAATTATTACATTGAAACAGTATATGGGCTTTATTATCTTCTTTTCCCATTAAACAAAAATTAATAAAGTTATAAAAGAGTTCGTATTCAGAAAGTTTTTTCATAAATTCAGGATGAAAAAACTTTCTTTTAAAGTAAAAATTGAAATATGAAGTGTCTTCCGTATTTGCATCAATTTTAAGGTCTGAATGTGCATTTACAAAAAGAAAGTGATCTCTACTTAATATAGTAGATAAATCATTAACATGAACATTTAAGCTACCATTTGTTACATAAATTATTTTAGTATAAGGAAAATTCTCTTTAAAATCATATGGAATATTTTTTAAAATAAATGCACAATAGTTTTGTTCACTGTTCTTAAAATTATGCAAAAGAGTCTCTAAGTGTGTTTTTTCGGATGCTAAAAAATCATTATAGAGGGCATTACAACTATTACTACATTTGATGCTATTTTTACTCATAATTTCATACCACCTTAAAATAAACTCTACTTTAGATTAAATGAACCCCTAATAGGAATTCGACAAAATATGATATTATTTAAACAAATGAATTATTCGACAATTCATTTTGTTTAAATAATTGCTACAAAAGCATAATAGATGATGCCCTCATATAAGGTAAAAAGTAATTACATTTATTAATGACCTCACATCAAATAAAAAGTAATTATATTTATTATTATAATTTTATACAAGAATTATGTCAAATACATAAGTAGTAGACTTAATTAGATTGTGAAGAATGTAAATCAAAATATATCACAAATTGAGCTAATCAAATTTGACAATGTATATAAATAAAGTGTGGGAATCCAATCATTTCGATATAAAAATGTAGCAATTATTATAGCTTTAAAGTTCTTCAAAGAGTTAATGAAAATTAATAATTAGGGGGAAAGTTATAATGAACAGAGAACAAAGGATTAAAGCTGCATTAAGAAGTGAAGAAGTAGATAGGGTTCCTGTCAGCGCGTGGATGCATTTTTCAGAAGTGGATCAAGATCCAGTATCATTAGCACAGAGACAAGTGGAGTTCAACGAAGAGTACGACTTTGACTTCATAAAGTTAATGCCATTTGGGACATATTCAATTCAAGATTGGGGGGCACAGCTAAAGATATATTGTCATAAGTATCATGAACCAATCGTTTTGTCACCAGGCATAAAGGAAGTAGAAGATTATACAAGGCTTGAAGTATTACCTGCATACTATGGTACTTGGGGTAAACAAGTACAGCTGGCACAACAAGTATCTAAGAGAATTGCAAAAGATACGCCATTTGTGCAAACTATATTTAGCCCAATTTCTACGTTAAAGAAATTAGCAGGTGATAGATTACTTACAGACATTAAAGAGAATCCAGCAGCAGTTCATCAAGCATTAAAGGTTATAACTGAAACAACAGTTAATTTTGTTAAAGAAAATATTAATGCTGGAGTAAGTGGTTTCTTCTTTGCAACCCAAAATGCTACTTATGATTTAATGAACGACGAAGACTTTAAAGAGTTTGGAATGAAGTACGATCTTGAGTTAATAAAGTCATATTCTGATCAAACATATTTTAACATTATCCATATGCATGGTAATAACATAATGTTCGATACAGTACTAGAGAATTACCCAGTTAATTGCCTCAACTGGCATGATAGACATACCTATCCAAGCTTAGCAGAGGCAAGAAGTAAAACAGATAAATGTTTTTTAGGCGGAATACAAGAAGTACCATTCTTTGTTGATGGCGTATTAAATTATGACAGTATAATGGCTAGAAGCAATGCTGAAGAAATAATGACTCATGCCATGGAAGCTATAGAATCTATTGATGGTAAAGGCTTTATTTTAGGGCCAGGATGTGTTGTGGATCCTAAAACAGCAGAAGAAAACCTAAAAGCACTTAGAAGATCAGTAGAAGAACTTAGAAAAGTTGTAAGTATATAATTAGGGGGAATATGGATATGGCAAAAAATATTAGTGGCCTTAAAAAAGAAAGAGAATTTCCACATACTCTAATCATCATTAGTTGCATCATACTTTTCGCAGCATTGTTAACCTACATAGTTCCAGCAGGACAATATAATCGTGTTGAAGACGTAGCTACAGGAAGAGTATTGGTTGACCCAAGCTCATATCATAGAACGGAAGCAAATCCAGCTTCTATAATGGATATATTTACAGCAATACCTAGAGGATTTTTATCAACAGCTTGGATAAGTTTTCTAATTTTAATAGTAGGAGGTACTTTTTCAGTAGTTACTAGTACTGGTGCTATTCAATCATTTTTAAACAGTGCCATTTCTAAAGCTAAAGGAAAAGATATTTATTTTATACCTGTATTAGTATTTATTTTCTCATTAATACCTACATTTATTGGAACATTAGAGGCTTACCTAGCGTTTGTTCCTTTGGGAGTTTTACTTGCACGTTCCATGGGACTAGATGCTTTGGTAGGAATCAGTATCGTAGTTGCTGGTGGAGGAGCTGGATTAGCTAGTGGTATTTTTAATCCATTTACAATAGGTACAGCTCAAGGTCTAGTTGGTTTACCTTTATTCTCCGCTGCATGGTTTAGAGTTATAGCATTTGTTGGATTCAATGCTTCAGTTTCATTTTGGACAGTAAAGTATGCAAAGAGCATTAGAAAAGATCCAAAGAACAGTATTATGTATGATATTGAGCAAGCTGCAAAAGCAGAGACCGAGACAAAAGAAATGCCTAAATTAGATGCTAGAAATATATCAATATTATTAGCCGTATTTGTAGGTATGGTATTTGTTATTCGTACAGCATTAACAGGAGGAGACTTTAAAACAGATGTGCCAGCTATATTCCTAATGATGATGGTAGCAGTTGGAGTTATTGCTAGATATACTCCAAACCAACTAATGGACTTATTTGTTAAAGGGGCAGCTGGAATGGTTAGCGGTATAATGGTAGTAGGATTTGCAAAAGCCATAGGAATCGTTATGGAAGATGCAGGAATGATCGATACGATTGTATATGCAATGTCTGGAATGTTAGAAGGAGCACCAAAAGTAGTAGGTGCAGTGCTAATGTATTTTATTCAATACATTACAAACTTCTTCATAATCTCTGGAGCGGGTCAAGCTGCTGTTACGATACCAATCCTATCACCTATAGGAGATATATTAGGTATAACTCAACAAACTGTTTGTGCAGCATTCCAATATGGTGATGGTATTACTAACCTTTTATTACCAATGTCTCCATTAACATCAGGAGCAATAGCAATAGCAGGTATCAATTATCCAAAATACTTTAAATTTATATGGAAGATAATTCTTACAAATACCATAATTGGAGCTATATGTGTAGCCTTCGCTGCAGCAATAAATCTAGGACCATTCTAAGTCATATAGACTTAAATAGAAAAGGTAAGGAGTTATTAAAATGGATATTAAAAGACATATTATTGAGACATTAAATAGAGAAGTTAAACCTGCAGTTGGATGTACTGAGCCAGTAGCAGTTGCATTAAATACGGCTTATGCAGTAGATGCATTACCTATGGATTCTAAGAAAATTTCAAAGATAACAGTAGAAGTAAGTAAAGGTATATATAAAAATGGTATGGATGTTGGCATACCAAATACAGATAAGATAGGATTAGATGTTGCTGCCTCCCTAGGAGCAGCAACATCTCCAAAACATGGATTAGAGATTTTAGGGAAAATTACAGATGAAGAATTAAGAAATTCAGAAAACGCATTAGGAACCTATGAAGTAGATGTTACAGTTGCTAAGGATAATAAGAAACCAGTTTATATAAAAACAACCGTAAAAAATTCTATTCACACGACAGTTGCAATAACTGAAGATAAGCATGATAATATCGTTTATTTGTCATTGGATGGTAAGGAAATATTCAATAAAAGAAATGAAGTAGAGGAACAAGCTGTAAATAATAGTTCTAATGAAAGCTTTTACGATTTACCAATCGATACTATTGTTAAAGAAATTGAAGAGCTTAAATATGAAGATATTAAGTTTTTATTAGATGGTATGGAAATGAATGTTAAGGTAGCCAAAGAAGGAATCGGAGCAAAGTATGGCTTAGGAACAGGATACAATTATAATAAAAACATTGAAAACGGTCTAATTTCAAAAGACCTTGCAAATTTGGCATATATGTTAACTGCAGCAGCATCGGATGTTAGGATGTCAGGTCAAGTGATGCCGGTTATGAGTTCAAGTGGAAGTGGAAATAATGGATTAACTGCCATATTACCTTTAGCTGCATATAAAGAAATTAAAGATGTAAGCAATGAAGACTTAGCTAAAGCTTTAGCTATTAGTCATATCATTACATCCTATGTAAAAAAATATATTGGTAGATTATCAAACCTATGTGGTTGTAGTTTGGCAGCATCTATAGGATCTGGATCAGCAATAGCATGGTTATTAGCAGGTAAAGATGCGATTACAGGGACGATTAACAATATTATTGCAAATCAAGCTGGTGTAATATGTGATGGAGCTAAGCCAGGTTGTGCACTTAAGTTAGGTACTGCGGCGGCTACTGCCGTACAATCAGCCTTATTAGCTATTGAAGGCACTATTGTTAAAGATTATAATGGAATAGCTGATAAAAGTGCAGAAGAAAGCATTAGAAATCTTAGAAAACTGAGTTCTAATGGAATGAAGCCTGTGGATGATACTGTTATTGAAATAATGCTAGATAGAGGGATGTAGAATGGAAGCAACTGTAAAAAGCATTATTGATGGAGCGTACGAAATAAAAAGTGATTTGATAGAAACAAGAAGATATATCCATGAGAATGCGGAAGTTGGATATGACACAATTAAAACTTCAAATCATATAAAGAAAAAGCTTGAGGAAATAGGCATTGATTTTAAAGAGATCAATGGAACGGGAATCGTTGCAGATATAGGCTCTGGAGATAAAACAATTTTATTAAGAGCGGATATAGATGCACTGCCTATGTATGAATCAAACGATTTATCATTTAAGTCAAATGAAAAATCCTCCCATTGTTGTGGTCATGATCTACACGGGACCATGTTACTAGGTGCTGCAAAGATTCTAAAGGAAAGAGAAGACAAGTTAAATGGTACAGTAAGACTGATGTTCCAACCAGATGAAGAAGGTGGAACTGGTGCAAATATAATGTTAGATAACGGAGTTTTAGATGATAGACATATTAGTGCTGCTATAGCTTTACATGTAGATGCAAAGAGTCCACTAGGATTTTTAGAATACGGATACGGAAAGACATTTGCATCAAATGATAGTTTTGAAATAACTATAAAAGGTAGAGGTGGCCATGGAGCAAGGGCGTATGAGACAATAGATCCAATTAGTATCGCTGTTAATATATATAACAGCATACACAATGTAATCAATAGAGAAGTGGATCCATTTAACAATGTGCTATTTTCCATTACATCCATAGAAGCCGAGAGTACATTTAATATAATACCAGATGGTGCAAAACTAAAAGGAACATTAAGAACGTACGATGAAGAACAGAGAGAATACTTATTAAAGAGATTTGAGACAGTTAGTACAAGTATAGCTAATGCATTTATGGCAAGTGCAGAGTTTAAGGTTGATAAGTCATTGCCAGCATTAACAACATCAACAGAGTTAACTGATAAAGTTTTGGAATTTGCAAAAGTGCTTAACAATGAAATAAAGGTAAATACTGAGCCCGTAGTAAAAAGAGGATCAGAAGACTTTGCATATATATGTGAAAAAGTTAAAAACAACGCATATCTATTCATCGGAGCTGGAAAGAACAGAGAAGAAGGATATGAGTTCGGTCAGCATAATAGTAAAGTTATATTTAATGAAGATGTATTACCTATTGGGTCTGCACTATTATCTACTGTTGCATATCTATTCCTATCAGATGTAGATAATTAGCTGATATATTTCTTTAAACTTTAAATATTTATATAAGTTTTAATAACATAACTCTAGCTTAAATAGTTAGAGTTATGTTAAATTCTTTTTGAACACTTGAAATTTTAAATTCATTTAGAATTGAGTACGACATAAAGTTTGTGAGTATAACGAACAAGTTTTTTTATGAGCCTTCTCTATAAATTTTAAGGGGTTGATCACAATGAAAAAGAATAATTCAGTATTAATAGGCGTTATATATGTGTTATTGTCTGCATTAAGCTTTGCAGCTAGTTCTTCTTACGGTAAAATGGTTACTATGAATTCATCTATGTCTGGTATAGTCAACTCGTTCAGTAGATTTTTATTAGGTACCATCGTAATGTTTATTTACATAGTTAGTACTAAGAAATCATTTAAACCGAATAAGTTTAAGCATATATTTATTAGAAGTGCATTTAACAGTATTTCAATAATGCTTTTTTCTCTTGGATTTCAATATACTACGATAACAAATGCAAATATGTTGCAGATGACGTACCCTGTATTTGTTTTGATATTAGCTCCAATCATTTATAATGATAAAATAGATAAAAAAAGCTACATATATTTAGGAATAATTATGTTAGGCTGCTATTTAGTCGCATTCCCTGATTTCACCAGCATCAATATAGGAGATGTTTACTCTATCCTATCCTCTATTGCAGCAGCTATTAGCATACTGTCTCTTAAAGAAGCTAGTAAACATGATGAATCCTATATTATAATTTTCTATGTTATGCTAATAGCAACAATGATTAATGTACCTTTTGTTATAAAAGATTTGGTAATGCCTGAGAGCAAAGTATTATTGAACATCGTTCTATCAGCAGTAACAGGAGTATTAGGACAAGTGTTTATAACCATGGGGTACAAGTATGTAGATAATGCAACCGGAGCTATTGTATCTGCTAGCAGAATTTTGATAGCGGCAATCTTAGGTATCGTTCTATTTTCAGATCCTTTAAACTCTAGAATAATATTTGGAGGTATCATCATTCTTATCGCTTTGATTGGAATAAGTGGCTATTTTGATAGGTATAAAAAGACAACGATATAGTATAAGAAATGAAAGAATGAATCGTAATTTTTTACAACTTTAAAGCATCAGGATTAAGAAAAATATAAAAAGGGGAAGGAGTTTAGAGATGTCTATTCAGAAGATTGGATTCATAGGGCTAGGTGCCATGGGGTTCCCTATGGCAAAGCATGTTTTAAAACAGGGATTTGAAGTTCATATAGCAAAGCATAGTGATAAAAAGGAATCTTTAGATAAAATTAAAGAACTAGAGTCACTTGGTGCAAGAATTCGAGAAAATATTTTCCAAATTCCAATAGATGTAGATATGATTATAAGCATTTTGCCATCGGATAAAGAAGTAAAATCTGTACTATTAGATGAAGAATTTTATAGCAACATTAAAAAAGACACTATAATTCTTGAAATGACTTCATGCTCACCAGAAACTGTAATTGAAGTAGAAAAACAGTATCTAATGAAAGATGTAAAGATAATCGATGCTCCTGTTAGTGGAGGCGTTAAGGGAGCCATAGATGGAAGTCTAACCATATTTGGTTCAGGTAATGAAGAAGTTTTTAATGAGATAAAGGGAGTTTTAAATGCATTTGCAGAAAATATTTATTATATAGGAAAACTTGGAACGGGAAAGGCTCTTAAATCCATTAATCAAATGATGATTGCCATCAATACTATGGGCTTGATAGAAGGGTTTTCTGTAGCTAAGAAACAGGGGATTGATCTAGATGTTATGTACAATGTAATAAGTAAAAGCTCAGGAAACTCATATTCGTTAAATAGATATCTGGATAAACTTGAACAAGAAGAGTTTGATGGTGGATTTAAACTGAGTTTAATGAGAAAAGATATAAAAACAGCATTAGGACTGGTAGATCATACGCCTCTACCATTTACTAATTTAGTTCATGATTTGTTTTTAATGGGCAAAGAATATGATCATATGAACTTTATAGCTATCAGTAAATTATATAAATAGGAAATATTGTATTGGTTTAGAAGAAAAACAAATGATATATTGAACATATGGGAAATTATGTACTTTGGACAAGTCATAATTTCCATAATATGTTCCAACAGAACCAACATTGAGAATCTCCAAATAATAGGGTGCTTTTTATTTTTATAGGATCAGCAAAATAATAACTATTAAAATTATTAAAAACACGTTATTCGATGAAAGTGAGCTACTGGAATTATTGTTATAGGTTTTACTAGGTTTTTTTATAGGCTCTATTTTATTAACTATACTTTTAATATTTAATAAGCCAAACCCTTGTTCATCAGCTCCTAGGCCTAAATTACGAGCATTAGATGTAAGTACATCCTTTACCTGTGAAGGAGTAATATTAGGATTATTTTCATATAGCAAAGCTACACAACCAGCAACTATTGGTGTTGCCATCGATGTTCCTGATAAAGTATGGTATTCACTTTGCTTATTTGCTAAAGAGTTAATGCCTACACCAGGCGCTAAAATATCTGGTTTTTTTAAGCCCTCTGGCGTAGGTCCGCGGCTAGAAAAATCTGGAATACCAATACTATTAGATGAAGAAGTTTTTCTATCATCACAAGCGCCAACTGTAATTACCTTAGGGCTTATTGCAGGAGAGGTTATGGTAGATGCATTAGGACCACTATTACCAGCTGCTACGACTACTGTAATCCCAGAATCTACAGCGGCATTTACAGCTTTACATAAAGGATCATCTGCGTGGTTGCCCTTAGGTTTTGTTCCAAGGGACAATGTCATAACCTTAATATTATATCTATTTTTGTTATCAATGGTCCATTGAACACCTGCGATTACGTCTGAAATACTTCCACCACCGTCGCCCCCTAAAACCTTTACGCCTACAATATTAGAATCTGGGGCAACGCCCATGTACCTTCCCTTTGAAGAAAATCCATTACCTGCAACAATACCTGCTACATGAGTTCCGTGACCGTCATCATCATAAGGTTCAGTCTTTTCGCCTACAAAATCCTTAAAGCCGATAATTCTGCTATTTGGGGTAGTCAAATCCTTATGAGGAAATACTCCAGTATCTAAAACAGCAATAGAAATATTTTTTCCAGTCAAACCATTTTCATTAGCAAAATCAGATCCTACGGTAACAGAAGCAATATCCATTAGCTTATAGGCAACATCGTCTAAGTAGATTTTTTCAGTTACGCGATCCATTGCCATACTTTTAACACTTAGAGATGGCACATAGGCCGCTACAGAATTAATAATGGGTAACTTATATTTAACTTTTCCTCCCATTCTAGCTACAAAGCTTTCTAAATCATCACAGTTGCAATCCTTGCCTGATATAATAATTGGAAGCCCATCTTCGTTTGACATCAATAGTCGTTCCACTACTAAATCTTCTACAATATTTCTATATCCAAACACATTATGTCCCCCTTTTATATTTGACGTCACAGCGTCATACGACTTTTTTGAACTTCTATATTTATAAATTATGCAGAAGTATAAAAGAGGTGATAGAAAAATAAGGAGTATATTTAATTAATGGTATATATTCCTAAGGCTTCATTTATAGAGATTTGTATATCAATATGATATAATATAAAAGCTATACCCCCTTACATAAACAAGGCTCAGTTTAGATGGAGTTTTAACACCAGCTGAACTCTTAGCTATGGGATAACTTAAAAAGGGGTGATATTTATGATGTTGGAAAGAAGAAGTAAAGTATATAATTTTAAAACCTTATTTATTCTTTTTCTACTATGTATATGGTTAGTTTCAATTTATACGGTAAGTAGTTTTGGATTTGTTGGGGCCATAAGGCCTTTAATTAGAGATATAGAAAATAGGATTGTATTATATAGAACTCGTAATTTTAACGAAGTAGAAACCGATACTTTTATTTTTAGGTATGAAGATATAGATAGTGATACTCTAGATTTGATTATAAGTACAGCTGATGATAAATATAGACAGATTACTGAAATTTTTCAATACGAATCTACTGATAAAATATTGATTGTAATATACAATGATACTGACTTAATGATGAGTACTACAATGCTAAGTAAAGGTAATCCACCTATGGGTGTTTACTATGGAGATAGTATTCATATTGCAAATCCTAAACTTTGGGTAGACGAAACAGAAGAACTAGAATACAAATTTTATTTTGAAGGACCTATGCTCCATGAACTAGTACATCTTTTTACGGATCATGCTAGTAGGGGGAATTTTCCTATGTGGTTTACAGAAGGGGTAAGCTTATACTTCGAATATATGATTGATGGCTATGAATGGGGTAGGGAAGTTGTTTTTCTAGAAAAAAACTATACAATAGAGGAACTAAATTCACAGTTTTCAAGTCTAAATCAGTATGAGGCTTATACAAAATCTTTTAGGTTGGTTAGAACCTTAGTAGAAAATCATGGACTGGACAAATTAATGGAAATCATTTCTTCTCTAGGAGATGGACATGATTTTGATGAATTTTTATATTTATTTCAGTAGTTAAGAAGGAAAAACAGAATTAAAATAGAAAGTTTAAAATAGTCAATTAATTAACTAATATGAGGTGATTGCATCGTGGCAAAAAATATTTTGATTGTTGAGGATGAAAAACCTATTTCAGATATAGTGAAGTTTAATTTGGAAAAAGAAGGATATAAGGTTTTGGTTGCTTATGATGGAGAAGAAGGAGTGAATAAGGCACTTACTCTTAATCCAGATTTGATTTTGTTAGATGTAATGTTACCTAAACTAGATGGCTTTCAAGTGTGTAGAAAAATTAGAGAAAGCTCAGTAGTTCCAATATTAATGCTAACTGCTAAAGAAGAAGAGGTTGATAAGGTTCTTGGTTTAGAAATGGGAGCTGACGATTATATTACAAAGCCTTTCGGAATGAGGGAGCTACTAGCAAGAGTTAAGGCTAATCTTAGAAGGAATGAAAATAATGCAGGGAACAATTTAGAGGGAATCTTTACTACAGGCAGTATAGTGATAGATTTTACAAAATACGAAGTAAGAAAAAACAGTAATGTAATAGAACTTACTTCTAGAGAATTTGAGCTTCTAAAATTTTTGGCTCTTCAAGCTGAGCAAGTATTTACTAGGGAACAGCTTTTAAAGCAGGTATGGGGTTACGAATACTATGGAGACATACGGACTGTAGATGTAACTGTAAGAAGGTTAAGAGAAAAGGTAGAGGATAACTCTGCAAGCCCTGAATATATTATGACAAAACGAGGCGTAGGCTACTACTTCAGGAGGGTTTAATAATGTTTAAAAGCATTAGATGGAAGTTTATCACCATCTATTTTCTTCTAGTGTTTATGGCAATGGTTATTATAGGAATATTTCTGATGCAACAGTTTGAAGAATACCATTTAGGAGTTGTTAGGGATAATTTATCAAGCTTAGCAAATACAGTCAATACTTCATTAAAGGCTATTGATTGGCAAAATAATCCTGATGACGTAGAGGATACCATTAGAAGCTATGAGCAGATGGGCATGGGAATTACAATAATTAAAAAGGATAAAAATTTTTCTATTATTTTTAGTACTAATCCATCATACATGAGGGAAAAAGACAAAGCAAACGCTACACAATTTTTAGAGGCGGATTTGATTTTAACTGCTTTTAACGGAAAAATAGCAGAAAGAGATAGTATTGATGAGGAAAATAAGCTCAACAGCTCTAAGCATATGGTAGTCCCTATCCATGATGAAAATAATCGTGTTGCAGGAGCTATTTACTTGAAGAGTAATTTAGAGGATATTTATAAAACCCTAGATGAATCTAGAACAATTATATTGAAAGCTACCTTTTTAGCTCTATTTATTACCATTATACTGGGTTATTTGATAGCTAAAAGTATTACAGGGCCTATTAATGATGTGACGATTAAGGCAGAACAAATGGCAAAGGGTGATTTTGAACAGACAGTTGAGGTTCGGTCTGATGATGAAATCGGACAGCTTGCTAGTATGTTTAACTATTTAACATCAAGATTAAAAGCAGTTTTACAGGAAGTACGTAGTGAAAAGCAAAAGTTAGATACTATTATTACATATATGGCTGATGGACTTATAGCTACAACAAAGGATGGCGAAATTATCCATGTTAATCCGATGGCTAGAAAAATGTTAAAAATAGATTCTAACACCTCTATGGGTAGCAGCTTTAACGAAATTTTTAGTGGTTGTGATGAACAATTAAAAATAGAAGAGCTTTTAGATGGAACCGATTGTTTAGCAGGACACAAAATGATCAATGTAGGTAATGGAGTCATATTAGAAGCTAGCTATGCACCATTTATGGACCAAAACGGTGAACTAGGTGGTATTATTTTAGTGCTTCAAGACGTAACGAATAATCAAAAGCTAGAAAATATGCGAAAAGAATTTGTTGCTAATGTTTCCCATGAGCTAAAAACTCCTTTGACTACGATAAAAAGCTATACAGAAACATTATTGGATGGAGTTTTAGATAATAAGGAGCTATCTACAAATTTTCTACAGGTGGTAGATAGTGAGGCTGAAAGAATGGCTAGATTAGTTAGAGATTTGTTGCAGCTATCAAACCTAGATTATCAGCAATCCAATTGGAATAAAAAGGCCACAAATTTAAATAAAATTATTGAAAAAACTATGCTTAAATTAAAAGTTTCTGCAAAAAATAAGAACCAAGAAATAATTTCAGATTTATCTGAGGAGCCAATTAATGTTTATGCAGATGAGGATAGAGTAGAGCAAGTAATCCTAAATATATTGAGTAATTGCATTAAGTATACTCCTGAGGGTGGGAAGATTAATATTGATCTTTTAAACTATGATGGTGTTGTGGAACTAAGAATTAAGGATAATGGTATTGGAATACCTAAAGAAGATTTACCAAGAATTTTCGAACGTTTCTATAGAGTAGATAAGGCAAGGTCTAGAGAACTAGGTGGTACAGGGCTTGGATTATCAATTGCACAGCAAATAGTAGAAGCCCACCATGGTACTATTGAAATATTTAGTGATGAAGGCAAAGGAACGGAAGTTTGTATTAAATTACCTATATTAGACGTGGCACTACAAGAGGCTTAACTAGACTTTATGCATTTTTCCTGAATCAATAAACTAACAACATGTAATTTAAATTTAATTTCATTGTAATATGATTGTAATATAAATTATATACAATGAAAGAGAATTCATATAGTAGTTTTACAGGAGGAATTAATATGATAAAAAAAATAGTTGCAAGTACAATCATTTGTACCATATTAGGAGCATCTAATATGTTAGCTTACGCAACTCCTATTAATAAAAATACAGTTAATGAAAAAGGTGCAAATAAAGAGATAGAAGCTGCCAAACAATCATTTGAAGTAGTTATTCCAGAAAAGGATTTTGTTACCAGCGATAAAAATTTAGTTCTAACTTTTAAGGCTCCTAAGGATACAAAAGTATCTATAGAGGTTTATCATAATTCTAGTAAGGATGAAAAAGAGGAAGATTATGTACTTTCCCATGACCCAATTGAAGTAACAATTGGGGAAATACAAATGGGATGGGCGGATATAGAATTAAAGTCTGGATTAAATAAAATTGAGTTTACTGCAGAATACAAAGATGGATTGACGGATAGTATTGTTAGACATGTAAAAGTCTTGAATGTGGAAGAGTTAAAGCAGATGATAGAGCAAATTGTTAACCAATCTACTCTAGGTGTAGGGAAAAGACCATAGGGCTTGGAGTGATTCGTATGAATAGGGAAAAATTTAAAACCCTAATTCTTTCAATTTTAGTAGCTATGAGCATTTTGTTAGTGCAACAGCTATGGTTCCCATCTCCAATTGAAATATTGACAACTAAAACTAAAAGTGGAAAAGAAAACAGCGTGACTGTTGCAGAAGTCCGTAAAAATGTAATATCACCAAAAACAATTATTGTTAGCTTTGGAGCAGGCAATAGGAAAAAAAATTATTATACTGTTTTATCCTCTAACTTGGATTTTGTTTGGGATGAGAGTAAAGATATTCTTGAGGATTATTTTTTAGGAGATCCAGAAATAACTCAAATTACAAAAGAAGAATATACACAAGGCAATACTTTAAAGGCTGTAGAGTTAGAGTTCCCTGAAAACATGCCTACTATTTTAGTGTCTTCTGTTTTCGATTCCTTTGAAAATAAAATTATTAGAAATATAAATGGAATAAATAGAATATTAATTCCTGCTTTTAATAGAGGAATTATATATATTGTGGATAGCGAAGAGAATATATTTCAGGTTAAACTTTCAAAGTATGAAGAAAATCTATCTTTAGCTAATTTCATAGACGAGCTAGAAAAGGTGGAATATATTAAATATCATCCATATATTTATTCGCTTTTTGATGAATCTGACGGAAACTATACTCCTATGCCTATTAATTACGCTGTTTCTGCCACTCAAACATTTGTTAAGAGCGGAATTAATATTGAAGATGAGTCTATGTTAATAGAGAGCTCAAAAAAATTCTTTAACGAGAATTTTGATTTTGTAAAAACAGTTAAAGAGACTAGTGGTGCTGTTGTTTATATCTATGGATACGGTGAAAAAAGTGTTCGTATTAGTAGCAAAGGAGTCCTTGAATACAAAGAAGAAATTGGAAATATTTCTAGTACGAATGTGGTAACTTCCTTAGATGCAGCTATAAATTTTATATCCCAAAAAGGAGAATTTCCAGACAGTACTTATTTAAGGGATATTAAAGAAATTTCCTTTGGTGAATCTGATGAAAATACAGGATACCTATTTAGTTTTGGCTACCGTATAGGGGGATATCCTGTAGACTTTAATAGTGACGAGTTAGAATATCCTATAGAGGTAGAGGTTTATGGGAATAAGGTAAAGACCTATAGAAGCTTAGTACGGAATGTTATGGATATGCAGGGTGTTACCCCAGAGCAGTCTGTTTTATATTTTCCAGACATAATTGAAAAGAACATTGAAGATTTTGAACTACAGTATTTTAACACAGAAACTCAATCAGGCGAAGAAATGAACGTTAGTGAAAAGATATTCGAAATATTAAAGAATATAGAAGAAGTAAGAATGGTTTATTTTGATACTGTAGAGGAGTCAAAAGGACAACTACTAAAGCCTAGTTGGAGGATCAAAATAAAAGGGGATACGTATTATTTTGATAGTTATACAGGAGAACTTATTAATAGTGTTACCTTAAATTAATGGATGGTGAAATCCTATGGATTGGTCTAAAGCAAAGAATGTGCTA
>JAEWHG010000158.1 GCA_023387935.1 Bacillota bacterium | reverse complement strand
GTTATACCTTCTGATGTATATAATTTTTTAATTCCAAATTCATCTGTTAATTTATAGCTATATCTAAGGTGTCTTGGATCATCTGCTAAACAAGGTAGAACCAAGTGGTCAAGAATATTTACTATTTTTTCTGTATCCCAAACTTTAGTAAATCCCATTTCCTTAAATTTTGTATATACAGATGGTGTATAAATATCGTGGAATCCAACAAAGTCAGGCTTAGTTATGACAATATCTCCGGGTTTACATGTTGATAAACCCGCGTTGTGCATGATAATTTTTTCTGCTAATGTATGTCCCATTTCATCACCTCTTTTCTATATTAATCCATTTCTTTTTTGCATACTTTTTATAAGTCCACCATCTTCAATAATTGTAAAAAGATTTTCTGGCATCATTGGTATAGGAAATTCCTTTCCGTTACAAGAAAGTTTTTTATTTACTTCAACAGTAACAATATCACCTTCGTTACAATTATCAGGAAGCTCTTCACTTTCAATTAAAAGCAGGCCATTATTAATAGCATTTCTAAAAAAAATTCTTGCAAAAGATTTAGCAATAACACATTTTATATTTAAAGCAACTAAAACTTCTGCTGCCATTTCCCTCGAAGACCCACAGCCAAAGTTTTTGCCAGCTACAATTATATCTCCGTCTTTAATTAACTTTGGAAGTTCAGGTCGCAAAGGCTCAAATGCGTATTGTTTCATTTCATCTAAAGTAGGTAATGCAAGATATTGAGTAGGAATAATAATATCTGTATCTATATCATCTCTAAGCTTCCATGCTCTACCTTCAAACTTTTGAATCATCTTTTACTCCCCCTTATATTAATTTTTCAGCAGTTATACATCCTGTAATAGCACTTGTAGCTGCGACAGCTGTAGATGTTACGTAAATTTTAGCAGTTTCAGCTCCTGCATTTCCTTTTCCATTACAAGATCCTGATGAAACTAAAACTTCATCTGTGTCTATAATACCTTGGGATTTTCCCCAACATACACTACATCCTTGATTCATAACAAGTGCGCCAGAATCAATAAATGTGCTAATCAAACCTTCATTAGATGCTTGTACAAATACATCTTGAGTAATCGGAGCAATTATAAGTCTTACTTTATATGCAACATGTTTACCTTTTAAAATATTAGCTGCAATTCTTAAATCCTCAATTCTTCCTCCAGAACATCCACCTATAAATACTTCATTTACAGCAATGTTTTCTATTGATGAAGTATCAACAATTTCTCCAAAGCTATCAGGATTTACTGTCATAGACTTCATTTTACTTAAATCATATTTTAAAGCTCCACAATATTTATCATCATCTGAAACTTCTTCAGTACTAACAACTGCAGATACTGCACCTGTTCTTCCAGCTAAATTGCAAATAGTTATCTTGTCGTTTAAGGTTAGATTTTTAAATGCATCTCCTGTAAACTCAATTATTTTATTTTGCAGAGCATTTTCTCCTATTTCTTTAATTATGTTTAATATAATGTCTTTTGCATAAACACCATTACTTAACTGCCCAGTGAGCTCAACCTTTACAATTTCAGGCATTTCTATTTCTAATTTTCCACTCTTTAAAACTTCTAAAATTTGCTCAGGTGCCCTACTAAATCCAATTGCACCAACTGCTCCATATACAGCAGTATGTCTACCACATCCAACAACTATATTCCCTAATTTTACATATTTATCTATTAATATTTGGTACGAAACCCCTTCACCATGGTGGAAATGTGTATCATGTTTCTTTGCAAAAGCAATTAATTTCTTTTGAACCTTTGCTGCATCTTCTGACCCCGATGGGGTATCGTGGTCAATAACTACAACTACTTTTTTACTATCGAATAGCTTATCTTCATCTTTAATGTAATCTACAGCAACATTTGATACAGCATCGTTTATAAGGCAATAGTCAACATTTAATACAATTTTTTCTCCTGGCTTAATATCATTTAAACTTGAAGATTTAGTTAATATTTTCTTAGTTAGCGCCATTTTTTCACCCCTTTATAATATATAACTGCTGATTAAGCTTCCCATTTCTTTTGTTCCAACTAGTTTCTTACCTTCTGTGAATAAATCACGGGTTGCATATCCTTCTTTTATTACTTTATTAACAGCATCTTCTATAAGTTTTGCTTCTTCATTTAAACCAAAGGAATATCTAAGCATTAAAGCTGAAGATAAAATCATTCCTATTGGGTTAGCAATATCTTTGCCTACTATAGTTTCATCCTCGTTATGAAGCTGATTTGGTGTAAATATTCCATTTCTAGAATAGCTCAGCTCGGCAGAACCTAAAATTCCTGCAACTCCTGTAATTTGGCTTATTTCATCTGAAATAATATCTCCAAACATATTTGAAGCAATTATTACATCAAACTTACTAGGCTCTTTTATAACTTCCATTGCTGCATTATCTATTAAATAATGCTGAAGCTCTACTTCTGGATAATCTTTGGCGACCTCATTAACTATTTCTCTCCACAGCATTGAACTTGCAAGTGCATTTGCCTTATCAAGACTTGCTAATTTCTTTCTTCTTTGTATTGCAGCCTCAAATCCCTGTTTTGCTATATTTCTTATTATTTCTTCGTTATAATACTCTTTATCTGATGCTTCTCTTCCAAACTTACCAGTTCCAACTTCCTTTTCAGAGCAAAGCATTCCACCCACAATATCTCTTACAACTAAAATGTCAATGCCTTTTTCTGTGATTTCCTTTTTTAACGGTGAAAAATAAGCTAAGTTTTCATTTAAAAATATAGGTCTCAAATTAACTGCTGCATTTAATTCTTTTCTTAGTGTTAAAATTGCTTTTTCAGGCTTTTTATTAAGTGGATTGCTTATCCACTTTTTGCCTCCAATATTTCCTATAATAACTGCATCGCTATTTTTACAAATTTCAAGAGAGTCTTTAGGTAAAGGCTCTCCAACTTCATCAATAGCTTTTCCTACAGCCAAAACATCTGTAAATTTGAAATTTACATTGCTTATTTCTCCGACTTTTTTAAGAATCTTTACTGCTTCATCTACTACTTCCGGTCCTATTCCATCACCTTTGATTAAGGCAATATTATATTCCATAATTTATCAACATCACCTTTCTATTTGTTATTAGTTAATCGATTTAGTTAATCGTTTAATGTGATTGTATTTTATTTTACGATACATGTCAACAATTTTAGACTAAATAGTTTGATTTATTTTTAATATTTTTTATTGGACAACAAATTTAGGGTAATAATACATAAGACAAGATACGGTTTAATTATTGACAAATATTTCTTAAATGTTATCATTATATGAAGGTTATAAAGAAGGGGTGTATCAAATGGCCACTATAAAAGATGTAGCAAAACTTTCGGGAGTTTCAACTGCAACTGTTTCATTCGTATTAAATGGCCATGCAGCGGAAAAAAAAATATCCTTAGAAACACAACATAAAATTATGGAAGCAGTAAAAGAGCTTAATTATCAGCCAAATATTACTGCAAAACGCTTAAGAAGTTCTGACAATAAACAATATACTGTGGGTATTTATTGGGCTTTTGACTATCGTGCTTATTCTTTAGCTAGGTTTCTAATAGGTATACAAGATGAGCTTTTAAAAGAAGACTATCCTATTAACATAGTTATTTGCCCCTATGAAAGTGATAAACTATATCTAAAAAAGGATCTTTTTGATTTTAGTTCATTTAACGCAGCTATTATTGCTACTACATCTCCTGCAGATATGGAGTATTTAAAATCACATACTCCTCCTATGCCTATTGTATTATTTAACCGTACTTTAGATAATCATTATATAGTAGGTATGGATAATGAAGAAGCAGGTAGTAAGGCAGCACTTCATTTTATAAATAAAGGTATAAAAAATATAGGAGCTATACTTTATGATAAAGCATACCTAGCAATGGATATTAGAAATAGATCTTTTCTGGATACATGTACTAAACATAATATTAAAATTAAGGATGAAAATATAATCACTACTGATAATACAATTCAAGGTGGAATAAAAGCTGCAGAAGAATTTATTAAATTAAAAGATCGACCACAGGCTCTTTTTTGTAGTTCTGATTATATAGCCCATGGTATGGTTCATACCTTTAATAAAGAAGATATTAAGATTCCGGAAGATGTTGAAATTATAACTGTAGGCTATAACAATATTGAATATAATATTTATAACAATTCCCCAATTTTATATTTAGATATTCCAATAGAAAAAATGGCAATAGAATCCCTTAGACTTGTATATAATATATTAGAAGGTAATGAAGAAGGCCCTCATACTATTATTATAGACTCCGAACTTATTTTGCGAGAGTAGTTAGAATCGTAATATTTATAAAAAGATCAAAATATATTCTTTAATTTTAAAAAAGCGATTGATTAATCAATCGCTTTTTTAAAATCGAAATACTCCATCTGCACTATTATAACAATTTAGTTCCATTCATAACTAATTCAAACTTAGCATCTAAAAAATCAGCTGCTTTTCTACACATCATCATTCTGTTTAGAAAAATCTCAAAATATTCCATTAGCGAGGATATTTCTACATCAATTTTCATTTCTAATAATATAATTCTCTTTTCTGAATCTACTTTGACCCGTGCATGCTCCACTGCATAATTTACTCTATCATGAATATCAAAGGTCGAAAAATCTGTATTTCTCACTCTGCTCCTTCTAACATCAGATTTGTCAGCTAATATCAAAGCTGCTGAAGCTATGTTCACTGGCTTTCCTGTACCTTCATCATGATTTCCTATTGCAGATACAATTGTAGCGATCTCTTCTGGCTTCATGCCCATTCTAGATAAAATATTAAAGGCTAAAACTGCACCTGTTTGAGCATGATCGACTCTGTTTACCATATTGCCTATATCATGAATATATCCAGCTATTTTTGCGAGTTCTACTTCTCTTCCTGTATGGCCTAGATTAGTTAATATATCTACTATTGTATTGGAAACTCTTCCAGCATGTACAAATGAATGTTCTGTAAATCCAAGTACAGATAAAAGCTCATCTCCCTTTTGAATATATGTTTCAAACTCATTATTTTTTCTTATATCTTCAAAAGTTATACTTTCCATAGTTTATCCACCTCTTATATATTTAGTTTCTAATAATTATATACATAGTATATCCTATATAAAGTAATGTAAGCATTACACCTTCTATTCTAGAAACGTTTTTCTTAGTTATAGCAAACAGATATGTTAGTATGGTTATTCCTAATAAGAATATAATATCAGTTAATATTTTGGCCTCTACTGCCACAGGCGTTATAACTGATGATGCGCCTAAAATAAACAGTATGTTAAATAAATTTGATCCTATAACGTTACCTACTGCTATATCTCCCTCTCCTTTTCTCGCTGCAACGACGGATGTAACTAACTCAGGTAAGGATGTACCGATAGCAACTATTGTAAGTCCTACTAGGGTTTCACTCATGCCTAGTTGCAAAGCTATTGTGGTGCTGCTATTTACTACAATATCTGATCCAAAAAGTATTCCACCTAGCCCAAGAACTCCCCAGATCATGCTTTTACCTATTTTTATTTCTTCTTTATCATCTAAAGAATCTTCTATATTTGCTTCTTTAGAAAGAAAAGCCATTTCAACTAAATAGTATAGAAATACTGCAAATACTGAAAGTATTATTAATCCATCGCCTTGAGTTAGTACATTTGATGTGCTACCTTGAAACATTATATCATTTCCTAAAATATATAAAATTATTGTTGCTAATAACATAAATGGAAACTCTTTTAAAATTGTATTTTTTTTAATATTTATGGGTTTTATAATTGCTGCTATCCCTACTACTAAAAGTATATTGAAAATATTTGATCCTACTATATTTCCTATTGCTAATTCGCTTGATTTTGCTAATGCTGCATTTATACTAACAGCGGCTTCTGGAGCACTGGTTCCAAAAGCAACAATGGTCAATCCAATTAACATAGTAGGAATTTTCAACTTCCTTGCTATGGCTGATGCCCCGTCTACGAAAAAATCAGCTCCTTTTATAAGCAAAATAAATCCAACTAATAATAATAAATATTCCATTATAATTCCTCCTAAAATTTAAAATTCCTTTGATTTTAATGGCTAATCATCATTTGTTTTTTACTGTTTAGATCACCTCTTTAAATGTGGTAAAATAATAAGAACCCACCCATCAACGCAATCAAAGATTGCTGCTGAGTCCTGGGAACCTTGTTGTATATACAATAAAAACGAGACATTTAGCTAATGCACAGAAATGCACTAACTAAAAGTCTCGCTCTTTTAACATCAAATACATATTAAAAGTAAATAGATCCAGGGCTAACCCGGGTATGTTGAATCTATCTATTATGCTACTCCCTTTTAGTCATTATATATTTATTGTATAATAATACCACATTATATTGTACTAAACAATAGCCATTAAAGTTCAAAACACTATTCTGAAAATTAGTTGAAAAAAATACTATTTAAATTGAAAATTTATGGTATAATTGTATCCATAGTACTTTAAATTAAAAAATACAAGGAGTGATTTAGATTTGGACCCTGATAGTACGTGGCAAATTATTATGTTGCTAGGATGTTTATGCTTTTCTGCTTTTTTTTCCGCATCGGAAACTGCACTTATGTCCTTAAATAAACTTCGCATAAGACATATGCTAGAAGAAAAAGTAAAAAGAGGAGACTTAGTTGAAAAACTATTGAAAGATCCTAATAAACTTTTAAGCGCTATTCTTGTAGGTAATAACATTGTAAATATTGGTGCATCTGCACTAGCTACTTCATTAGCATTAGACTTTTTTGGTAGTAAAGGTGTAGCTATATCAACTGGGATTATGACATTATTAGTATTAATATTTGGAGAAATAACGCCAAAATCCTTAGCAACTCAGTATCCAGAAAAGGTTTCATTAAAGGTAAGTGCTCCTATTTCTATAATTGTTACTTTATTGACTCCAATAGTTATAGTCCTTATGTACTTAACAAATAAAATAATGAAATTATTTGGTATTACAACGAACAGTCAGCAACCAATTATTACTGAGGAAGAGCTTCGTACAATTGTTGCAGTTAGCGAAGAAGAAGGTCTTCTACAAACAGAAGAAAAAGAAATGATTCAAAATGTTTTCGAATTTGGAGACATGCAAATTAAAGATGTAATGATTCAAAGAACAGATATTATTGCAATAGATATCGATACTCCATTTCAAGAAATTATAGATATGGTTAAAGATGAGCAATTTTCTAGATACCCTATTTATAAAGAAGGTATTGATAATATTATAGGTGTTTTAAATGTTAGAGACTTAATTTTCCTTAATACAGAAAAGGATAATTTTAATATAGAGAGTTATGTGAGAAAGCCTTACTTCACATTTGAATTTAAAAAAATTAGCGACGCTTTTAAAGAAATGAAAAAGGGCCGAAACCATATGGCTATAGTTCTAGATGAATATGGCGGTACTGCTGGAATCATTACTATGGAAGATTTAATTGAAGAAATTGTTGGAGATATAGATGATGAGTACGATGAGTTCGAAAGTGAAATACAATTTGTTAAAGATGGAGAATATATCGTAAATGGTAGTACCAAACTAGAAACAGTCAACGAAATGTTAGGTACGGATTTTGAATCAGAAGATTTCGACTCCATTGGTGGACTAATCATCGAATCTCTTGGAAGACTACCTAAGTATGGAGAAAAGGTAGAACACCATGAAATTACATTTGTAGTTGAAAGTGTAGAGAGAAATCGTATAAAAACAATAAAGGTTTATGTTTAACTATTTTAAAAAGCGATTGGTTTGAATCAATCGCTTTTTTTATATTTAATAGTATTTTTTCAGAATAAATCGAATTAATATTCATATTAGATTGCTTATATTGAACAATCACATTATTATCCTTAGTAGTATAGGAACAGTAATTATAGAAAATAATGTAGTACCAAATACCATAATTGCTGCATATTCTTTTTCTTTATCAAAGCTCTCAGCTAATATAGAAGTCATTGCTGCTGCTGGCATGGATGATAAAATTATTATTGTTTTGGCGACCTTTGATGTATCCCCTACTAATAATGATATTCCGTAAAATATTAATGGTATCACTATTAATCTAGTAACAATTCCGTAATATACTGTCCAATCTTTTAAATAGCTTCGAATTTTAACATTGGATAGTGTACTTCCTATAATTATCATAGATAATGGTCCCGTAATACTGCCTATGCTCTTTATACTTGAAAGGATGGCACCAGGTAGTTTAATATTTAGAACCATTATTATTACTCCTATGACAACTGCTACTACTGATGGATTTAGCAACACTTTAATAATTTCTTTTTTTAATTCTTTCTTATTAAACTTTCCATTAAATAATATTACACCATATGTCCATACGAATATTATAAAAAACATATTCACTATAGATCCGTATATTACACCTTCCTGGCCATATATAGAGTTTAATATAGGAAATCCAATATAACCAATATTAGTAAATATATTAACGAAATGAATTACTACTTTCTTTTCACTTTTCATTGGTATTAATAATACAAATGAAATTAATGTAATTAGGATATAAAATATAAAGCTGTAATAGAATGTTTTACCCACATTATCTTTAATGCCTTCATTGTATGTAAGCATAAAAGATGAAAGTATCATTGATGGTAATGCTATTTTTAAAAGAATGTCTGTTAATCCTCTATTAATTTCAGGTGTAATAATTTTTCGCCTGCTTCCGTAAACACCTACTAGCATTATTATAAATAAAGAAAGAACACCTTCTACTATGATTGATATTTCCAATTTAAGCCCACCTTTAATTA
>JAEWHG010000154.1 GCA_023387935.1 Bacillota bacterium | reverse complement strand
ATATATGAAAGAGCTATATTATTTGTAGCAGCCCTTTTATTGTTAAAGCCAGGACTATTAACAGACACATTCGGTTTAGTAGCATTAGGATCTATCTATTTAATGCAAAAATCTAGAATTAAGGCTAGTAAAGTTGAAGTAATGTAATAATTATTTAAGGTGATAAGTATAGTATTGTACAATAAAATAAAAACACCTACCATAGGTAGGTGTTTTTATTTTGTTATGGCTATATAAAAATACATGTGCTAGCTATTAAAAATGAGCATAGCCAAATTATTGAAAACTTTGTTAAATAGTATACAATATTATATATAGATGGAAGTACATAAAAAACCAGAAATAGAAAAATTTAAATATATAAATCAATTGTTTTAAATAATAACTTGCAAAGAAGAGGATAAATATGGATTTTAATCAATTAAGATTTATAGTTGAGGTTGTAGAAACTGGAAGCATATCAAAAGCTGCTAATAATTTATTTGTTTCTCAACCAAATTTAAGTAGCCAAATTGCAGGCCTTGAGAAAGAGATAGGAAAAACTATATTCAATAGAACTAACAGAGGGGTAACATTAACTTCCTATGGTGTTGAGGTGTATCACTATGCAAAAGCAATGGTGGAACAATATAAAATTGTAGAAAAAAAGTTAATGACAAATTCAAATGAGAATAAAGTTAAAATTGCTTCCTTTGGTTCTGAGATTATCAATTCGCAATTTTTTGAAGTTTGTAGAAGATATAACAAAAATAATTATGAATTTGAGATAAATGAATGTGGGGTTGAAAAGGCTATAGAGAAAGTAAACTATAGAGATTGTGATATAGCTATCATTATATATAGTGATTTTCAGGCAAGAAAATTGACACAGTTTCTAGCTGCTGAAGGATTAGAGCTTAAAAATCTTTTTACGGGTCAGCTAAAAGTACACATTAGTAAGAATTGGCTATTAAGCAAAAAAAAGAAATTAAACAAAGAGGATTTAAAAGGACTTTTTCATGTTAAAAAATCATATTTATATGAAGGTATGTTTGGATTTGACTATGAATTGGAGTATTTGGATATTCCAGATAATAAAAAAACTATATTAGCTAATGGAAATAAAACTTATAATGATGCACTTCATAAGCTACCATCCTTTGCTATAGAAATTGACTGGAAATGTAATAAAGAGTTACCAAGTGATTTAGCAAGGATACCTTATTCTGATAAGACGCTTACTATAACTTGCGCAATGGTTAAAAGAAAAAATGAAATTTTAAAAGAAGAATTAACATTTTTTATAGATAAATTAATAGAAGCTTATAGATAAGAATATTTGATATAAGTGATTTATGAATAATAACATTATGTTATTATGGTTACCAACTTAAAATTGGTAATTATTAATATAAATTAAACTCTAGGAGGAATACAAATGAAAAGAAAATTATTGGCTATAGCTATGATTGCAGCTATGATTCCAGGAATGGTTGCTTGTTCAAATGTAGATGCATCTGAGCCAAATGCACAAAAACCAGAAACAACTCCAGTAACTGAAGGGGCGGATGCTACATCATCCGCTTCAACTGATGGCAAAACATCAGCTTCAGTAGTTCCAGAAGAAATAGTTCAAACTTACAAACCAAAAGGATTTACAGATGGTGACAAAAAGAAAGCATTATTTGTAGTGGCTGACCCAAGAAAATATAGTGTTAACTATGATTTGGCAAATACAGCTATGAAATATTTCGAAGATAATGGAGCAGAAGTGGAGCTAAGGGACTTATATGATATGAAATTCGATCCAGTTGTATCTCCAGAACAGTTTTACTATGCTAAAGATGGAACAGGTGAAGCATCAGAAGATATTAAAAAAGAGCAAGAATTTGTAAGTCAGTCAGATTATATTATATTTGTTTATCCAAATTGGCATGATACTCCAACAGCCATAGTGAAAGGCTATATGGAAAGAGTATTTGCTAAGCAATTTGCATATAGAGATACAGATGCTGGTTTAGAAGGATTGTTAAAGGATAAATCTATCTATACAATTATGAATGCAGGATTCTTAGGTGGAGGAAGAGGATATATCGGAGATGGTGTAGGAATTGATGATAAAGCCTGGGATGAGTACATGAATGCATTTAAAGTACTGGATGATGATACTGCAGGATTCTGGGGTCTAGAAAATAAAGGAAGATTTGTGAATGATAGAACTCCTAAAAACAACTCAGAAAACTATAAAGAGGAATTATCACAATTAAGAGAAGCATTAACAAATGAATTAGGTGAAGTATTCTTTAAATAAATGATTTTTTAAAAGTGCTATACTACTTATTTTTAAGTAGTATAGCACTTCTTTCGTGTTTCGCATAACAATAACAATATGGTAAAAAAATAAAATATGTATGGTATTATAATTAGAATATATGTATAATTAGTATTAATATTGAAAGAGTATTAATTGAGAATAATAGAAAATTACTAAAATTACAATACATACTTTTAAATATTAGATGACATTAGAGAGGTGATTGCATGACGTTGAATAAAGACTTACTTATTGAAGATGTAAAAAAAATTCCAGGATTACTTGTAGCTTTTATTATTATTGGCTATGGGATAGCTCAAACAAAGGCTCTAAACTTTGGAATGGCTCCATGGGATACATTAGGTTTAGGTATTGTAAATATAACGGGTATGGAATTTGGAAAAATTATTCAGCTGATAGGACTTGCAGTTGTGATTTTTTCTGTTATGATTAAAATATACCCGGGCATCGGAACTATACTAAATATGATATGTATAGGATTTTTTGTAGATTTAATTTCAAAGTTTAATATTTTGATATCTCCTGATAATTATTTTTTAAAGATAATCGTATTATTCTATGCATTAACTGTTCAGAGTTATGGGCTATACTCTTATTTAAAATATGAGATAGGTGCAGGCCCTAGAGATGGGCTTATGGTTGGATTAGTACAAATAACAGGCTTAAGTGTTAAGTATATAAAAACAGGAATAGAAGCAATTGTATTAATAGCAGGTTTTTTACTAGGAGGAACAGTTGGGTTAGGAACTATAATAGCAACATTAAGTGGTGGATTTATATTAAATAAGATTTTCTACTTGAAAAATTTCGATGCTAAAACAACATGTCAAAGAAAACTCTCTGATTATTTTATATTGAAGAAATGTGAAGAACCAATTACCAATAATAGAGGTTAAAGGTACAAAGGGAAAAAGGTGGGCTAATATGAATGACAAAAGTAGAAGAAGTATAAAAAAAAGAAAAAAGAATAATATCTCTAGAATAGCTCTATCTATAGTAGGAGTATTTATAATCTTATCTGCTGCTTTTTTATTAATGGATAATATCCCTAATTATTTTCAAAGGGTAATTGCTGGAGAGATGAATGAAGAAGTTGATGATTTTATAGATGAAAATACTTCTGATATAAATGAGGACAATGGGAATTCTGATGATATAAATACAGGAAAAAATGAAGAGGGCTTTGAAAAAGATAGTAATAGCAGTATTGATTTAGAAAAGGAAGATAATACTGAAGAGCAGGATAAGAATAATGATAAAGAGCTTGTTAAAAATACGGATGATATATTAATCGTTGTAAATAAAAAAAGATATCTAGCTCCTGATTATAAACCGAGTGATTTAGTAGTGCCAAATATAAGGTTTTCATTTGATGGAGAGCATGAAAAAAAATACATGAGGCAGGAAGCCGCTAGTGCTCTGGAAGACCTTTTTAATAGAGCAAATGAAGAAGGAATACACTTATATGCGGTTTCTGGATATAGATCTTACAGTACTCAGGAGAGACTTTTTAAAAATAGAGCAGATAGAGTTGGAGAGGAAGAAGCGAATAAGTTAAGTGCAAGACCTGGTGAAAGTGAGCATCAAACTGGACTTGCTATGGACGTAACTAGTCAAAGTGCTGGGTTTGATTTAATAGAAGCGTTTGGTGATACAGAAGAAGGTAAGTGGCTTAAAGAAAACGCTCATAAATCAGGATTTATAATTAGATATTTAAAAGAAAAAACTGATATTACAGGTTATAGCTATGAGCCTTGGCATATAAGATATGTCGGAAAAGATGTTGCGGAAAAAATATACAATGAAGGAATTACATTAGAGGAATATTTTGGATTAGAATAGGGTAGAACTTAGTTCTACCCTATTGTTGATTTGATTGTGAATACAGCAAGGTTCCCGGAACTCATTATCAATCTTTGATTGCGTTAATGGGTGGGTTCTTTATATTACTAAAAAATTCGAAGCTGCAACCTTGTTTTTTCTTTGCTTCATACATAGCGTTGTCAGCTTGATAAATTAATTCGTCTCTATTCTTTGCTTCGGAAAGCAGACATATTCCTATGCTGATGTTTATTTTAATACTATTATTTTCTATTATTGCTGGCTTTTGAAAAACACCAAAAATTCGATTAATTACAGGAAGTATATCATAATTATTTTTTACATTCCGCAGTATAATAACAAACTCATCTCCGCCAAATCTGGCAATGGAATCATCAATTCTTAGCAATCCCTTAACCGAGCTTGCTACATACTGCAAAACCTTGTCACCTACAGGATGGCCAAAAGTATCATTAATTATTTTAAACTTATCGATATCAAAAATCATAAAAGCAAGATCTTCATCATCAAATTTGTATTTTTCCATTGCCTGATCTAGCTGTGAGATAATATTAGCTCTATTTGCAATGTTAGTTAGTGTATCATAGTTAGCAAGATAAAGAG
>JAEWHG010000108.1 GCA_023387935.1 Bacillota bacterium | reverse complement strand
TGAACTTAATGAGCTTGTTAATAGGCAATTGTTTAATATGCTTAACACATGTTGTGATATAACCCAATACTTAGATGTTACGTTGGAAAGAGTTGAAAAATGTTTTAGAGTCACAAGAAATAAATACTATCATGATATTACGGAGGAAGTATGTTTTTCACCATATCATTCAGGGCAATATTCTATATATCTATACTATTTGGCAAATACAATATATATTACAAGTGGAGATAGTTCCCTTGCGTCAAAAATATATTATCTTAATAAAATTATGAATTCAGTAGATTGGTATTATGAGATTGAATTACCTGAATATTGGGGTGTAGAGCATCCACTAGGAAGTGTGTTAGGTAGAGCTAAATATAGTAATGGATTTTTCATATATCAAGGTTGTACAGTTGGTGGAAATAAGGGGAAATATCCTGTAATGGGTGAAAATGTTATTATGTATTCTAATACAACAATACTTGGTGATACAAAAATTGGTGATAATGTTGTAATATCATCGGGTTCTTTAATTATTGATGAGAAAATTCCAAATAATTGCCTGGTGTTTGGACAAACCCCAAATTTAGTAATTAAGCAAAAGGATTTCACATATATGAATGAACTAATTTCAAAGTTTTGGACTTAAATAGTTAGATAAGATTGTCCAATAAAAGGAGGTGGGTAATTTGGATTTAAATGATTTTTTAATTGATGAACAAAGAACGATGATTGAGGCAATGGAGTTACTTGATAAAGCTGCAAAAAAGGTTCTATTTGTAGTAAAGCAAGAAATATTAACCGCAGCTATTACTGATGGAGATATTAGAAGATGGATACTAAAAAAAGGAAATCTTGATGCTAAGGTAAAAGACATTGCAAATTACAATCCTATATTTATTTATAAAGATGACAAAACTAATGTAAAAAGGTATATGAGAATTCATTCAGTAGAAGCACTGCCAATTGTGAATGAACGAAAGCAAATAGTATCTGTTGTATTTAGGGATGATGAAGAAATTAATAATAGAAAAAAACTTTATATTCCGGTCGTTATTATGGCTGGAGGACTTGGTACAAGATTATATCCATATACAAAAATACTCCCAAAACCTCTAATACCTATTGGGGACATTCCAATTGCAGAACATATTATAAATAGATATCACAAATCGGGAATTAATAAATTTTTCTTAATTGTCAATCATAAAAAAAATATGATTAAGGCTTATTTTAATGAAATTAAGAAAGATTATGAAATTTCTTACATAGATGAAGATGTACCTCTTGGTACTGGTGGAGGATTAAGTTTATTAAAAGGTAAAATAGATAATACTTTTATACTTTCTAATTGTGATATTTTGATAGATGAAGACTATGAAAAGATATATAATTATCATAAAAATGAAAAAAATTTAATAACTATGGTTTGTTCACTTAAAAATATCAAGATACCATATGGTGTTATAGAAATTAATGAGAATGGTGAGATTCAAAATATGAAAGAAAAGCCTGAATTATCTTTTTTTACGAATACGGGAATGTACATAGTAGAGCCAAAGGTAATTGAAGAACTAGAAGATAACAAATCAATTGGATTTCCGGATATAATTGAAATGTATAAAAAGGTAGGTGAAAAAATTGGAGTATATCCTATCAGTGAAAATGCATGGATGGATATGGGACAGATTGATGAAATGGAGGAAATGAGAACAAGATTAGAACATGAGGGATAAAAGATTGTGAGGTGAAGTAATGTGAGAGTTGTTGTCATTGGACTAGGTTCCATGGGAAAAAGAAGAATACGCTTGATACGTAAATATGATAAAACTATTGAAATTGTAGGCATAGACTTAAGTGATGAGCGTAGAAAGGCATGCAGTAAAGAATTTAATATAGAAACATTTGAGCATCTAGATGAAATTATGAGTGTTTATGATATTAATTGTGCATTTATTTGCACAGCACCTCTATCACATAGTGAACTCATTAATCGTTGCTTAAGAGAAGGAATGAATGTATTTACAGAATTAAATTTGATTTCTGATGGATATGACACTAATATAGCACTAGCAAAAAAGAATAATCTGGTATTATTCATGTCATCTACTTTTTTATATAGAGAAGAAATAAAAAAGATTAAAACTTTGGTAAATGAATCAAATTGTATGTTAAACTATTCTTATCATATTGGTCAATATTTACCAGATTGGCATCCTTGGGAAAGTTATAAAGATTTCTTTGTGGGCGATAAACGTACAAATGGATGTCGAGAAATTTTTGCTATTGAGCTACCATGGCTTATTGATGTTTTTGGTGAAATAGAAAAAGTCGATGTTATAAAAAGTAAAATGAGTAGCCTCTCTATAGATTATAATGATAACTATTTAGTTCTTGTAAAGCACAAGTCTGGATATAAAGGGAGCTTAAATGTAGATGTTGTATCACGAAAGGCAGTAAGAAGTTTAGAAGTGTTTGGGGAACAACTTTATCTTAATTGGAATGGTTCACCAAC
>JAEWHG010000119.1 GCA_023387935.1 Bacillota bacterium | reverse complement strand
CCATAACAGATAAGCTATAGGTAGCGTTAATATTTCTGCAATTGGTACTGATATCCATATACCATTATCTCCTAAAAATGTGGGTAAAACTAGCAATAATGGGATCAATATAATTAAACTTCTACATAAGGATATCGCTACAGACTCCTTCCAACTTCCTATTGATTGCATGTAAGATGCCAGAAGAATATTCATCCCTGATACAAATAAAGCAGGGAAATAATACATAGTTGCAGTGATAGCAGTCTTAACGAGTTCTTTGTCATTATTTGCAAATACAGACACTGGAATCTCTGAATAATTAAATAATAGTACGTATGCTAGTATTCCAAGTGCAGTAGATATTTGTAAGCTAATTTTTAAAATTGTTTTCATATTCTCATTTTCATTAGCTCCATAGAAAAAGCTTATTAATGGCTGTGACCCTTCCGCCATACCTAAAAATGTTGACAAAATTATAAGAGCTATATATCCTACTATGCCAAATGCTGCAAATCCTAATGCACCCATGTGTATTCCAATTGCAATATTAACACATAAAGTCGTTATGCCTAATGCAAATTCCATAGTAAAAGATGGTATACCTTTTAATAATATTTCAGAAATGATTTTTAAATCCATCTTTACTTTTTCAAGATATAAGTTGCCTTTTTTTGATATAAAATGTGGTAGCATTATTAGCATACTAAATACAGGACCTAGACCAGTAGCTAGCGCTGCCCCACCTATTCCCATTTTTAAAGGCCCCATGAAATACCAATCAAGAAATATATTTGATAAGGCCCCAACAATCTGAGCAAACATTGCAAGTTTCGGTTGTGAATCGTTTCTTAGCCACGTACACACAGCATAACTAAACATAAAAGCAGGGCTAAATGCAAAGAAATAAGTCATATATTCCACTACCAAATCCATTATATCAGGAGTAGCCCCCAACATCTTTGCAATAGGACGTATAAATATCAAGCTAACTGCTGCTATTAATATAGATACTATAGCCAATAGTCTAACAGATACATTGAAAATTTTTCTTGCCTCTTTATGTTCTCCAGCACCATTCCTATTTGAAATCATTACACCTGCTCCTACAGATATCAGCATACTTATAGCAAGCAATATTTCCACAACAGGGACACCCACGGTTACAGCAGCAAGTGGTTCTCTTCCAAGCATTCTTGCCACAAAAAGACCGTCAACAACAATATACAATGAATTAAATAGAAGCCCTGCTATTCCAGGAAGAATATAGGATAATAATATCCTAAACATATTCTTTGATTGATTTTGAATTCCTACTTCATTACTTTTCATACTTTCTCCTCCTTTTTAAATACAAAAAAAGTAGGCCTGACGCAACCTCAGGCCTACCGATGCGATTTGTTTATCTCTTTATAAAAATATTATCCTCCGGCGAGTATAATATCATGAGATCTATTTAGTTTATATATTTATCACATATACTATCAAAACAGAATCTTTCTGTCAATTAGTTTAAATTAATATTGTATTATACTTCTATTATTCTACAAAAATCTTTCTATATTATATTCAGTATATTTCTCTTCCATCCAGGTATCAAATACTTCTGGTAATTTTTTATTAAAAAGAATGTCTTTTATCTCCTCTTTACTTTCTTCGTAGGTTGCTTCTTTTGCTTCTTTCTTTTCTTCTACTTTAATAATATGATAACCGTATGAAGTTAGAACTGGATCACTAATGGCTCCTACTTCTAGTGAAAAGGCTGCATTTTCAAAGGCTTCAACCATTTCTCCTCTTGCAAAAAATCCTAAATCCCCGCCCTTTTCATTATTACTAGTATCTATAGAATAATCCTTAGCCAACTGAGCGAATTCCTCACCAGCAGCTAGTTTCTCTTTTATTTCTTTTGCTTCTTCCTCAGTAGCTACTAAAATATGACTAGCTTTTACCTGCTCTTTAGCAGCAAAAGTTGACTTATTCTCTTCAAAGTATGCTTTCATCTCATCTTCTGTTATTGTAATATCTGATTCAAGAAGAGCTTCTATAGCTAGATTAATTTCAATATTGTTTTTTATACTATCTAAAGTGTACCCAGTTGTTTGTAAATATGAATTAAAGGATTCTTCTCCGCCGTATTGACTAATCATTTCATCTACTTCACTTTGTATTTTTTCACCTGAAATTTCTATATTTTGTTTTTCAGCCTCTTGATTAATAATTTCATGCATAATTAATGTATTTAACGCTGCTTGACCATTATGCTCCACCAAAAGATTATATAATTCATCTTTTGTAATCTCTTCTTCACCTACACGGGCAACCACACGATCTTTTGTACTTCCTGTTAATCCTGCGCCAAAGGCAGATATAATTGTTGTTCCTAATAATAATACAGCTAAGCCCATGGCCAAATATTTTTTCTTGGATGTCTGTTTCTCCAATTTTTTCACCATTCCCTTCCTTATCACGAAATTTAAAAGCCCTATATTTAACATAAATATATACAAATTTACTATACATTATAATTCTTAATTTAATCTTAAATAAATTGCCCTTTATTGTGTACTAAGCTAAATTATCTATTATAATTTTATTTGAATTTGTACCCACTTATAGCAAGTAGGGCTTGGGATGGTAAGTAAAAAAACCATATTAATAAATTAGAAAAATTATGTGGAGTCTACAGGATTATTTTTATGTTGTAATAGGTATGGGGATTTTTCATTTGCCAATCTATTCGGTACTTTTGAATTTACCATAGAGCATCACCTCCTACTTTATTCAAACTTCGATCTTTATGTTCCATCTATTTTACCCAAATTCATTCTTGTATCCTTTTGAAATAGCATTTGTTATTGAATGATAGATTAATATAGTTAATAAATGTGGCACACCAGTAAAATAAGGCGAAAGCAAGTATTATTTATATGTTCCTACATAGTGACTTGTTTATCAAGTAGCGACAACTATTTTATTAAAGGTATTATTTACTATTGATTTTAATAATATTAAACTGTATGCTTAATATTATTAAAGAAAGGAGGTTTTAATATGGCAATAGAAGTAGTACCTGAATGGATGACAAATCTCGACGATGAAGATATATCATTTATTAAAAAATTTGTTATGACATCTGGTTCACTTAAAGAAATCGCCCAGTTGTATGGCGTTACTTATCCCACAGTACGATTAAGACTTGATAAGCTTATTCAAAAAATTCAAATCAGCGAAGACACTGCAAACGAGCCGTACATTGCACTAATTAAGCGTCTTGCAATAAATGAAAAAGTCGATTTTGATACGGCAAAAATTTTAATAAACGAGTACAAGAAAACTCAAAAGGAGGGTAAATAGATGCGAATAATGACAAGTAATATCATCGTTATGCTACTGTTTCTTGCAGGGAGCATTTGGTTACAAATTTTTCTTTCAAAAAAGAAAAATAAATGGTTGGGATTAATTATTCCTTTAATCTGTTTTATGTTTTCCATAATGACCATTTTTTCTTTAGCAGTGTATACGACAGTGACTGATACCACAGTAACTGAAACCATTAATGATGTTGTAGTAACGAACAATACAATTGCTCTACAATCAGAGAAGCCGAGTATGATTTCAATGCTTGCAACTGTCATACCTGTTTTTCTTATGTCTAATATTCCAACGCTTATATTTTTAGCAATATACTTTGCTTGTAGAGAGAAACCGAAATTACGAAATGAATTGGACAAAATGAATATTCAAGATTTAGAATAATTTCCTCCATTGCCTTTCGTTATTCTATATAGGCATCTCGGAAAGTTACTCTTTGATTTTTATAAAACAATTTTTTCAAGCATTTATTCACTATGTAATAAATTAAATTTAACAAATCATAAATTGGGTAATTATATGCATACATGTATCTGCAAGAAATATCATTTATAAAAAATAAATATTAATCTAAAAAGGAGAATTTCATGGAACTAATTATTCGAAATGCCAAACTAAGAGGTCGAGAAGATTTAGTGGATATTGGTATTGAAAAAGGTAAATTTAAAGAAATTGATAAAATTATTCAGAGTAAAGGCCTAAAAGAAATTAATGCTAATGGAAATTTAGTAACCCCCCCTTTCATAGAATCCCACGTTCACCTAGACTCTGCTCTTAGTGTAGGAATACCAAGACATAATAATAGTGGCACTCTTCTAGAAGGAATTGAAATTTGGGGTGAAAGAAAAAGAGATTTAACTAAGGAGGATATTAAGAAAAATGCAAGAGAGACTATAAAATGGGAGATTGCAAATGGAGTTCTTAAAATAAGAACCCATGCAGATTCAACCGAGCCAAGTTTAATGACTTTAGAAGCTCTTTTAGAAGTTAAAGATGAAATGAAAGAATATGTAGATATACAAATAGTAGCATTTCCGCAGGATGGAATATTCTCTATGAAAAATATGGACAAATTAATGGTTGAAGCTATAAAAATGGGCGCTGATGTAGTGGGGGGAATTCCACAAGTAGAGTTAACTAGAGAAGATGGAATTAAATCTATTGAATACATTTTTGAACTAGCAAATAAATACAATAAATTAATAGATATCCATACAGATGAAACAGGAGATGATCAATCTAGATTTACAGAGATTATAGCTAAGCATACTATAATAAATGGTATGGAGGGGCTGGTTACTGCAAGTCATGCAACAGCAATGCATAATTACAACAATGACTATGCTTCAAAATTAATAGGAATATTAAAAAGAGCAGGTATAAACATTGTTACCAATCCTTTTTCCAATGCTATACTTCAAAACAGACTAGATGGTTATCCAAGGAAAAGAGGTCATACAAGAGTTGATGAATTGATTCATACGGGTGTTAATGTAAGTATCGGTAATGATAATATTATGGATCCATTTGGTCCTTTAGGAAAAGGAAGCATGCTACAGGCAGCTCATTTACTTTTGCATACTGCTCATTTAAGTGGAAATGAACAAATATTAAGGCTATTTGATATGATTACAGTAAATGGAGCTAAAACCCTAAATGAAGAAGGTTATGGTATAGAAATCGGTAATCAAGCTGATTGTATCATCCTAGATGCCAAGGATGAAAAAGAATCCATCAGACTTACTAGTGAGTGTTTATATGTAATCCGAAAAGGAAAAATAATCTCAGAGGCAAATCCTGCAAAAAGAACATTAAAATTAGGCGAAAAAATATTCAATATCGATTTTAAGCTTTAACACTTTTCCTTCATAGAAAAAATCCACTACATATACAGTTTTAATAAGACTCGTTTTACCTTTTAGTTTTAGCTCTAACTTTAGCTTATTGAGCTTTCTAAAACTTAATACTATTACAAATACCAGACCAATAGAATACGTTCCAAAAAATATAGGTTTAATGAAACATCCATACTAATATCTTTGAAACAGATAAAATATCTACGTCAACCACTGGATTAACATACGATATAAATATTTTAAAAATAGGTGATGAAGTTCTTAATTATTTTCTTTCTCAATTTAAAGAAAATAATATTAGCAATGATCTTAAAAGTCATATAATAATGTCAAACAACTCGTTTACGATGCATCGATTAAACAATATTCTCAACCCGATAATGGTTTTATAGTTGTTGCACCTACATTATTTGATAGCTATGAGGAAGAAAATAAACTTAAAGTTTTTGTAACTGTTTTTAGTAATAGATGTAAATTTTATGATAGGATAATCAAAGACTATGGAAATAATAAGAATCGTATTATTTAAACTTATATCCACTTACGGAAAGTAACACTTGAGAAGGCAAGTAAAAAACCCATATTAATAAATTGGAAAAATTATGTAGAGACATGAAAAATCCTCTAGTCATATAGGATATAGCTATATTTAAATCACACAAAAGAAAAAGTATCATACCCCAAAGGATCATACCTTTATTAGGATATGGATATAAATTATTTTTAAAAACTCTAATTGATTCTGCAACGCTAATGATTATACAAATAGAATAAAATAAAGCTATTGCAAATATAAAATCAATTTTTATAATAAATAAATTTAATATACGGTATATGACCATTATTAATAAGAAAATGATAAGAAGTCTAACATTAATTAATGTAGCCTTATAACGTCTATTCCTTTTGTACCTATTATAGTAAATTATTTGAACTAAACAAAAAAAGGTTATTCCTAAAATATAATAATCTAATATAAGAAAACATAAATCAGCAAGAATTGTGACGAAAAATCCAGCTTGAAGTAAAATTTTATCTTTTTGATTTAGGTGATTTTTTCCAATTAAAAGAGTTATTAAAAAACAAAGTATTATTGATATATACTTAAATATGTTTGATGGTATAAAGACTCGAATATTAAAAATATCCATATATAAAAATAGGATATATAATATCCCAATAATTATTAATAGCACCTTGAGAATTATTTTTTTAGCTTTTCTATCTTTCAATTTTGTATCACCTATAAATTTTAATTTACTTTGACTTAGTATGCCATTATCTCTTCTTCATATTCTATTGTTATGAAAAAAGATACTATCAAGTGCCTTTGATAGTATCTTTTTTATAAAATACCTTATTGATTTAACTTCTAAAATTAATTTATTATATTGATACAACTATCACGTTTTGGTTATCTAAAACATTAAATTATAATATCTTGAAATTTTTTCATCTATATCTTGAATACTCATATATCTAGCTTCTCTTATTGTTTCTTTTCCTTC
>JAEWHG010000094.1 GCA_023387935.1 Bacillota bacterium | reverse complement strand
AATTTGTAGACTTTAGTTTTGGAAGCATGGTTTTAAAATTTCCATTGTATAGTAGATTGAGCATAGTAGTTTCAATTACATCATTAAAATGATGTCCTAAAGCAAGTTTATTACAACCCAGCTCCTGTGCCTTTTTATATAAAGCACCTCTCCTCATTTTAGCACACATAAAACAAGGATAGTCCTTAGCTATATTTTCTGCTACTTTAAAAATTTTAGATTCAAAAATGTGCACTGGAATATTCAAATGATTACAATTATCCATTAAAAGACTTCTAATACTTTCATGGTATCCAGGATCCATAGCTATATATTCAACTTCAAAATTATCTCTACCATGCTTTTTAAGTTCTTGAAAAAGCTTTGCTAAAAGCAGACTATCTTTACCTCCAGATATAGCAATCCCTATTTTATCTCCATCTTCTATTAAATTAAATTCCTTTATAGCTTTAATAAACTTAGACCATATATCTTTTCTATAGGTAGTAATAATACTTCTTTCTATTTCATTAACTGGTTTTCTATCCCCAAGTGGCATTAGAGATTCGCAACCTTTTCCTGCAATTTCAGACATTTAATCACCATCTTCTTTTAAAATAAGAACCTGACCCGTTAATGCAATCGAAGATTGCATACGGGTGCCCCAGAACCTTGTTGCATTCACAATAAAGCTACCCTATCTAATTATAATTTAAGCTTTGCAAGTGCATCTGCAAGTGCTGTATTAACAAACTTATCCTTATCCTTATTTTGTTCCTTCATATATTTAGATACTTCCTTTTTAGATACTTTGTTTCCTTCATTTTTCTTTCGTTCCTTAAAGGCGGACAGCTTTTCTCTATGTCCACAAACACATGCAAAAATTTGTTTTTCACCTTCACCACGAAGTTCTAACTTTTTATGACAATTAGGGCATCTTGCGTTTGTAGTTTGTGTAACACTCTTTCTATGTCCACATTCCCTACTTTGACAAACTAACATTTTACCTCTTTTGCCCTTTACCTCAAGCATATATTTCCCACATTCTGGGCACTTATTCCTTGTTAAATTATCATGTTTAAAGGTTTCATCACTGTTTTTAATCTCGTTTACAACTGCTTTCGTATAGTTTTTCATTTCATTTACAAAGCTATCTTTATTGAGTGCCCCTTTTGAAATAGCGCCTAGTTTTTGTTCCCACTCTGCAGTCAATACTGGAGATTTAAGATCTTCTGGTACTAACTCTAGTAGCTGTTTTCCTTTTGATGTTATAATTATATCTTTTCCTCTTTTTTCTATTAAAAATGTACTAAATAGCTTTTCAATAATATCAGCCCTAGTTGCTACAGTTCCTAACCCTCCAGTTTCTCCTATTGTTTTAATTAGATCTTTATCTGCATCTCCCATATATTTTGATGGATTTTCCATAGCAGAAAGCAGAGTTCCTTCGTTAAAAGGAGCCGGTGGTTTTGTCTGACCCGTAGTTTTAGTAACAGATGCTATTTTTAAAATATCCCCTTTATTTATACTAGGTAGTAATTGTTCTAACATACCATCCTTTACATCCTCATCTTCAAAGTTATTTTCATAAATCTCTTTCCAGCCTTGATTAATAACCCTTTTCCCCTTTGCTATAAAAATTTCTTCTCCTATCTTAGATTTAATTGAAGTTTCCTCATATTCAAACGGTGGATATAGAACAGCTAAAAATCTTTTTACAACAAGATCATATATTTTTCTTTCTTTATCACTTAAAGAGCTCAGTCCTACAAATTGCTCCGTTGGAATAATAGCATGGTGATCAGAAACCTTGCTATCATCTACAAATGAATTACTTGTTTTTATAGGATTCTGTAAAATCTTATTTGCCAGTGCTTTATAAGGACCTATTCCACAAGCTCTAAGTCTATCCTTTAATGTAGGTACTATATCCGAAGTAATATATCTAGAATCCGTTCTTGGATAAGTTAAAATTTTATAATTTTCATAAAGCCTTTGCATAATTGAAAGGGTTTCCTTTGCAGAATAACCAAATATTTTGTTAGCATCTCTTTGAAGCTCTGTTAAATCATATAGTGTAGGAGAGTGGCGTTTTTTATATTTTTTATCCACTTCAACTACGTTAGCATCTTTGTTTTTTACAGAACTAAGTACTTTATTGGCTTTTTCATCCTCAAAAGTTTTAATATCCTTTGTTTTACTATCCTTCCAAATTAATTTTAAATTATTACTAGTAGCCTGGACTCCATAAAAGGTTTTTGGCTTAAAGTTTTGTATTTCTTCTTCTCTTTTCGCTATCATCGCGAGAGTTGGTGTTTGTACCCTTCCACAAGAAAGCTGAGCATTATATTTACATGTTAAAGCTCGAGTTGCATTAATACCAACAAGCCAATCTACCTCTGCTCTTGCAACTGCAGATAAATACAGTTTTTCATATTCCTTACCATTCTTTAACTTTCTAAAACCATCTTTAATAGCATTATCTGTAACTGAAGAAATCCAAAGACGTTTAATAGGTTTATTTACCTTAGCTTTATCCATAATCCACCTTGCAACAAGTTCTCCTTCACGTCCGGCATCTGTAGCAATTATAATCTCTCCAACATCTTTTCTATGCATTTGTTCTTTTACAGTATGAAACTGCTTTCCAGTTTTCTTAATAATTACAAGCTTTAAATCTGAAGGCAGCATAGGTAAATCTTCTATTCTCCAAGATTTGTATTTATCGTTATAAACCTCAGGATCTGCTAAAGTTACTAAATGCCCTAATGCCCAAGTTACGATATACTCTTGTCCTTCTAAATACCCATTTCCTTTTTTATTACAATTTAAAACTCTAGCTAAATCCCTTCCAACAGAGGGCTTTTCTGCTAATACTAATTTCTTATTCATATTTACAATCCTTTCAAAGTCACAATTATATTCTTGAATATAAACTATTTATTAATAAACCTTCATTTAAGGCGTATCCATATCCTTATATTTTAACATAAAATATAATTATATTATATTTATTCTCTGTTATATATTCATTTATAACCCATAGTTATATTTTACTACTTTATATAATTACGCACAAAAAAAGATGAGGATATATCATTCTCATCTTTTCGTTATATATAAATATTTTATTATGCTAAATTTTCATTAAGAAGCTCTACCATTTTACGTGTTACATCAGCAGTTACTCCTGCACAACGAGCTTTTCTTTCAGGGTCTCCGTATGCTACTCCTTGAACTTCCATAAACTTACCTACTGAATCAGAACATAATATTGATTCTGCAACTGTATGTGTTAAGTTTAAATTCTCTGGTTGATATTGAGGGAATTCAGCAGTTTTATACCATTTAAATAATTCTGCTACAATTTTCTTTTGTGTATCCACGTCTGTTACGGCACCAATACAAGTTGCTGCAACTCCTAATGATCCACAAAGTGTTGCCGCACCGTAACCACCAGCTGCAGCTGTAAATGCCTGCACTGGAATTTGATTAAATGGATATCCCACTTCATCTGCTAACGTACCGAAGAACCCTTCGGCTACACCAGCACCTCAGCCACCTAATTCTTTATATCCTGTATAAGCTCTAGCTTCTACCTTTACCGGGTCTAATTTTACATACTTAAATGGCCATTGTGGCTTTTCTGTAGATCCTGTTGTATCTACTGAGGCAGTTGTACATCCAGTTAATAAAGCACCTACTCCTCCTGCCATAGCTACACCAGCTACAGAAACTCCTACTCCCTTAAGGAAATCTTTTCTGGTAATTTGTTTGTTTTCATTCATCGCCATAATTGTTCCTCCTAATAAAATATTAATTCTTTTACTTTAGGTTTGTAACAGCATAGTTCCAAATTTTTCTAACTACCTTGTTAATATAATAACATGGATAAGTTTATTTTTGTGATAAATATAAGTTATATAGCATAACGAATATTTATATATAATATTATTCAAAATTAATATTCTCATAAAATTGTTGGTATTGCTAGATCATACTTCTCATGTGCTTAATAAATATTTATAACCCGTATATTTTAAAAAAGTAATATTTTTACAATTTATAGTTTGTAAAATAACAATACTATTAATAAAGTAGAAGTATTATTAAAAAATAATAAGAGACTCGAGATAGTGAACACCCAAAGTCTCTTAATGTTTCTTTTACAAAATACTACAAAATTTTTCTAAGATTATCAGCTTCAAATTGCTTAATAGACTTAGTATTTCCCGCTCCTGCACATATAAGATTTACCATACCATCTTTTACGTTCAATACTCTTCCCTTAGTTTTTGTTCCAATAACATTAACAGGTGCATTTTTGTCGATAGCTTTAATGTGATTTGATTGACAGTAACTACATGTTTCATTAAAATAAGAGATTCTTCTGCATTCCACGCAGTAATTCAAATTTTCCATTTT
>JAEWHG010000045.1 GCA_023387935.1 Bacillota bacterium | reverse complement strand
GCGTAATGACTGCTTAATGGATATTGCAACTATTAACACAAAAAGTTTAAGGAAAAAAGGTGAGCTTAAGGATTTAGATGTATCTGAAGAAATTAATGCATGTAGCATAGAAATACCTGTAGATGTTGATGGCGAAGATCAACCATGGCTACTGATGTTTAAAAATGAGACCCATAATCACCCTACTGAAATAGAGCCTTTCGGTGGTGCTGCAACTTGTTTAGGAGGAGCAATAAGGGACCCACTATCAGGAAGAAGCTACGTTTACCACAGTATGCGTGTAACTGGAGCAGCAGATCCTACAGTAGCTTTATCGGAGACATTAGATGGAAAACTACCACAAAAGGTTATTACACAGCAGGCCGCTGCTGGGTTTAGCTCCTATGGTAATCAAATTGGACTAGCTACTGGTATGGTTTCTGAGGTTTATGATCCGGATTTCGTTGCTAAGCGTATGGAGGTAGGGGCTGTAGTTGGTGCTGCTCCAAAAGAAAATGTTGTTAGAGAGCGTCCAACATCTGGAGATATTGTTTTATTAGTTGGCGGAAGAACTGGTAGAGATGGTATTGGTGGAGCAACAGGCTCTTCAAAGGAGCATGACGAAGATAGTTTAATGAGCTGTGGAGCAGAAGTTCAGAAGGGAAATCCGCCTGTAGAGAGAAAAATCCAAAGATTATTTAGAATACCAGAGCTATCTAAAATGATTAAACGCTGTAATGATTTTGGAGCAGGAGGCGTATCTGTAGCTATCGGAGAGCTGGCAGATAGCTTGGAAATTAACTTAGATAAAGTTAAAAAGAAATATGAAGGCTTAGATGGAACAGAAATTGCAATTTCAGAATCTCAAGAGAGAATGGCGGTTGTAATAGATCCACAGAATTTAGAAGCATTTGAAAGGTATTGTCACCAAGAAAATTTAGAGGTAACACATGTAGCAACTGTCACTGATACGGGTAGACTTGTTATGAAATGGCAAGGGGATGAGATTCTTAATCTTTCTAGAGCATTTTTAGATACGAATGGGATTCAAGGTCAGGCAAATGTATATATTGAAGCGCCAAAAGAGCAATTATACTTTAAGAATGGTGCATCAAAAGAAGTTACTAAAGAAAAATGGCTTGAAACTCTAAATGATCTAAATGTTTGCTCTCAAAAAGGATTAGTGGAGAGATTTGATAACACCATAGGCGCAGGAACTGTTTTAATGCCATTTGGCGGAGTTCATTACAATACACCTATTCAAGCGATGGTTGCAAAAATACCTGTATTAAAGGGTGAAACGAATACGGGCTCTATGATGAGCTATGGATATGATCCCCAATTAGCAAAATGGTCGCCTTTCCATGGTGCATTATATGCTGTAGTAGATTCTATGGCAAAGCTTCTTGCAACAGGAGGAAATTATAAAAATGCTAGATTATCCTTCCAAGAGTATTTCGAAAAACTAGGGAGTTCACCTGAAAAATGGGGTAAGCCTTATAGTGCATTATTAGGAGCTAGCTATGCGCTAACACAATTTAATACAGCGGCTATAGGTGGAAAGGACTCAATGTCTGGAACATTTAAGGATATTAATGTGCCACCGACTTTAATTTCATTCGCTGTTACACCAGTGGATGTAAGGCAGGTAATTAGTCCAGAGATTAAATATACTAATTCAAAGCTTGTGTATTTCTATGGTAAAAGAGATAATAATGAAATCATTGATTTCACAAACCTTTTATCTGGATATGATCACATTTATAAATATATAGAAAAAGGAAAAATATTATCAGCATATGCTATAGGCAAAGGTGGCTTATGTGCGGCTATTAGTAAAATGGCATTTGGTAATGGTATAGGAGTAAAATTAGCTGGGTCCTTAGATCACAATGTTTTTGAAGAATCTTATGGAAGTATTGTACTTGAAGTAACAGAAGCTGTAGCTAATGAACTTATATTACAGGAGGGCTTCAGCATCATTGGGTCAACGAGACAGGAACCTGTATTTGAAATAGGAAATACTATGATACCAATGCAAGAAGCTCTGTTTTCTTGGGAATCTAAACTATCACCTATTTTTCCGACGGTACACCAAGATCAAGAAGTTAAAGAAAAGCCTAGAGAAATTGCTTTTTATGACCGTATAAAAAATAAGCCTACTGTTAAAATAGGAAGACCAAGAGTATTTATACCGGCTTTCCCAGGTACTAACTGTGAAATAGATACACAGCTTGCATTTGAAAAAGCTGGAGCTATTGTAGATACAATGGTATTTAAAAATTTAACCCAGAGTGATGTATGTGCATCTCTTGAAGAAATGGCTGAAAAAATTAAAAAATCACAAATAATTGCTCTTCCTGGAGGATTTAGCGCAGGAGATGAACCTGAAGGATCTGGGAAATTTGTAGCATCCGTATTTAGGAACCCAAAAGTTGCAGAAGAGGTAATGAATCTTCTTAATAATAGAGATGGACTGATGATTGGTATTTGTAATGGATTTCAAGCCTTAGTTAAATTAGGGCTACTTCCTTATGGAGAAATAAGAGACCTTAATGAGGCTTCGCCAACACTAACCTTTAATAAAATAAATCGTCATGTGTCTCGTATAGCCAGTGTTAGAGTTGCATCTATTAAGTCGCCGTGGCTTGCAAATGAAGAGGTTGGTAATATATATCAAACTGCATTTTCACATGGAGAAGGACGGTTCTATGGCAATGCAGATACTATAGAAAAATTAATTGCCAATGGACAAATTGCTACACAATATGTAGACAGCAGAGGTATTCCAACCTATGATGGTAGTTATAATATTAATGGATCTGTAGAAGCGATAGAGGGGATTACATCTCCAAATGGCAGGGTATTTGGTAAAATGGGTCACGTAGAACGTGTAGGAAACAATGTGCACAAGAATATTTATGGCAAAAAGGATTTTAAAATATTTGAAGCTGGTGTTAATTATTTTAAATAGGGATGAGCAGTATTGTATTAAAAAAGTGGAGAATAATTTCTCCACTTTTTTAAACTTTATATTCACACTTTTCTACATCCTGCATAATATGGCAGTAAATATATTATTTTAAAACAATCTAGCAATCTATATCATCAGCTGCTGAAGTTCTACCAATTGCTACTTGCCTATTTTGTAAAATTTTAAGTGTAAGAGTTATAACCATTTTTTCTTCAATCTTTGTAAAAAGTTTTTCTCCTACAGGTAGTTCTGTATTATGTGGGCGCTCACGATGTAGGAATTCATCAAATTCAACGATTCTAGAACTAATTAATTCGCAGAATGGTAGCTCATTGAAAAACTCTGTACTAATCTGATTAAACTCTGATAAGTCTCCAGATAATAATTTATCTTTTTCAGCAAATGTATTTGGTAATTCATTTGTTCTAAAATACTCGAACTCGCTTGCTGTGTTATTAATAAGAGGCGCTGGTTGGGTACCATTAAATCTAACTACTGTTGTACATTCAAACGGAACATCTACTGTACAATGGCGAATATCTCCGCATACGCCACTATAATTTGAACATTCTCTAGTTGCAAATTCAATATTTTTACGAACAAATCCTTTAATAAATAAAATATTAGTGTCTTGTATTAGCATACATTGGGTTACTTTTATTCTTTTTTTGATATTTTTAATTTCAAGTGCTGGTTCAGGCAAATCTATGATGGACTTAACATTAAATTGAACTCTTAATTCAGCTAGAACAACTGGTATCTTTGCTACAACACCTGCTGTAATTGGATTTAGTGATACTGGGTTATTGTCACATTCGCCTAAAGTTTCAGCTTTTACATCAACGCAAGATGACTTGCACTTTTCTTTTCCACTTGATTTTTCATGTGATCCTACATTTTCATATCTAACTGGATATGCATCTATATTTTTCTTGTTAACAGAAACTTCTCTATTAGCCATATTATTTCCTCCCATTTATTGTTTTGTTGAGGATAAAGACGTGCTGTCCTCTTTCCTAGTACATAGTATTCAACTAGAGTATTTTTGTTCCTATTTTTATTGTAAGACATAAAAATCATCTATTGACAAATAGAATATAAACACCTATAATGACAATAAGAATCATTATCAATACGAGAATGAAGGTGAGTAAATGTTAAAGTGTAATGAATCATGTGTATTCTTAACTAAAAATCAGGATGATGGATTTGTAAAATGGATTGTGCAGCTTCTGGGCCCTGTTTTGTTAGGGGAAAAACCTGCAGAGATCATTAGTTTTCCTGGAAAGGATAGTACTGGACTCCAAAGAATTAAAGATATTTTTAGTAATTGTAGCAAGGTATCCTATAAAGAATTTATAGCCTTTAATGGGTGTAAAAAAATATTATTCTATAATAACAAATTATTAGATGAAACTTTACTAGATTCAAGGAATCTAACTTTTCTAAAGAAGGTAGGATATTCACAAGAATATTCTTTAGAAAGTTATTTAAATAATCTAATAAAAAAAATAGAAGAGGACTACATACCTCATGAAATTGGAATTTTTTTAGGGTATCCTTTAAAGGATGTTATTGGATTTATGGGACATCCTTCCTTAAAGCTTACTAAAGTAAATGGATGGAATGTATATGGAGATAGTAGGTTATCCGATGAAAAATACATTAGATTTAATAACGCAAAACAACAGATACAAAAAATGCTAGAAAAAAACTCACCAGAAATGATTGTACAGTCTGCATCATAAAAAGGAGGCATTTAAAATGAAAAATGTAACTGTTATTTATTGGAGTAGTACAGGTAATACAGAAAAAATGGCTGAAGGTATTGCAGAAGGCGCTAAGACAGATGGAATAAATGTAATATTAAAGAATGTTAGTGAAGCATCACCAGAAGATGTTTTTGGGTCTGATGCTGTAGCATTAGGATGCCCATCCATGGGAGCTGAAGAGTTAGATAATGATGAAATGGAGCCTTTCGTTGAAGCACTAAATAATGAAAAAATCAAAGGGAAGCCTGTTGCTCTGTTTGGATCCTATGATTGGGGCGATGGGGAATGGATGAGAAACTGGGAAGAAAGAATGAAGGGCTATGGAGCTAATGTAATAGAAGAAGGACTTATTATTAATTTAACTCCAGATGAAGAAGGACTAAATAAATGTAAACAGTTAGGTGAAAATTTAGCTAAGTATTAAATCGTATTTTCTTAAAAAGTTTCTAATTATAATTCATCTTTATAGATATAAATAATAAGAACCTGACCCGTTAACGCAATCAAAGATTGCGCAAGGATGCCTCGGAACCTTGTTGTATTCACAATAGAAAACAGAAGGTATATATTTTCAAATATATACCTTCTGTTTTTTGAATAAGAAAAGTACCATATATTTATTGAGATTTTCTAAACAGATAATCCTCAATACCCTGGCCTATTGCTGCTGCCATAATATTTTGGTAGTCTTCTCTTTGTATAAGCTTATTATCGGTTGGATTCGTTATAAAACCTGTCTCAATTATAACGCCTGGTGGCCCTGCTGTTCTTAATAAATAATAATCTCCTACAGCTATTACTGCTTTAACATCCGATGTATTTAAAAAATCATTAAAAACCATCTTGTTAATTCTAGTACATATATTTTCAGCCAGCTTTTTACTTTCTTCTGATGTTTGATAATAGAATACTCTAACACCTCTAGCACTTGAATTTTTATATGCGTCCATATGAACACTAATAAAAGCTGTTGAATTATTATTTTCAATAATTGTTTTTCTTGCGTGTAGATCTTTTCTGTATCTTGAAGAATTTAAATTACTTTTAGATTCTAAGGATACGTCGGAGTCCCTCGTCATTACTACATTGATGCCCTTATTCTTTAGCACACCTCTTAACCGTAGAGAAATCTGTAAGTTTACTGATTTCTCTAAGAGACCTGCATTGCTAGAGCCTCCATCTATACCGCCGTGACCAGGGTCTATTGCTATGGTTTTTCTCGAGTTACTAAATACAGCAGTAGCGTTATTTGAAATAAGTAGTGAAGCAAGAACTAGTAAAATTATTAATGCAATAATTGCTAGTATGATCTTTTTGTTAATCTTAATAACTAAAAAGAACGTTTTGTTAAACATAATAATATCACCTTCTTTAAAAATCATATAATCCATTATACTCACTGAAATAGATATATAGAATATAAAAATAAAGAATGACGAGGCTGTTATTTTTAAAAAATTAAGATATTTCTAAAATTTAAGATATATAAGAAACGAAATAATTGACAATTGAAAGAAGAGTGTTGTACCATGTAAAAGAAGGCAAAAAGTTGAAAATATAGAAGATATAAAAGAGAGGATCTACTTCTAAAATGAACGATATAATACTATACATTCTTATGCTTTTTATGAGTCTTGGTGCTTTAGATAGGATATTGGGATATAAATTAGGACTGGGACAGAAATTTGAAGAAGGATTCATGGCAATGGGGAATTTAGCTTTATCAATTATAGGGATTTATTCCATAGCACCTTTATTATCCACCACACTTGAGAAGGTGGTTGGGCCAATATTTTCCTTGTTAGGAGCAGACCCTTCTATATTTCCAGCATCTATTTTAGCCTCCGATATGGGGGGATATCTTTCTGCAATGAAAATGGCAGAAAGTCAAGAAATAGGACTTTTTGCAGGTTTAATATTAGCTTCTAGCTTAGGGGCAGCAGTAATTTTCACTATACCAATAGGCGCAGGACTTGTTCAGAAAGTGGATTATCCTTATTTTACAAAAGGGGTATTAATAGGACTTACAACAGTTCCAATAAGTGGATTTGTAGGTGGCATTTCCATGGGTCTACCAATTGGTATATTATTAAAAAACCTTCTTCCTATTGTTTTTATTGCATTTTTTTTGGGGATTGGTTTAATAAAATGGCCTGAAAATATGATTACAGGATTTTACTGGTTTAGTAAGTCCATTATTACTTTAGGAACATTAGGGCTCGTAATTTCAGTTATACAGAATGTAACAGGCAAAGTGATCATTGTGGGCATGGAACCCTTTGATGAGGGTCTTAGAATTGTTGGTAGCATTGCTATTATTCTATCAGGAGCATATCCAATGGTTATTGTTATGACAAATATATTTAAAAAACCATTATCGAGAATAGGGAATATTCTAGGCATTTCGGAAAAATCAATTACAGCATTAATTATGAGTTTAGCAAATAATATCCCTGCATTTGCTAATTTGCATGATATGGATGATAGAGGCAAGGTAATGGTTTCTGCTTTTTCAGTAGGAGGCGCCTTTGTATTAGGTGGGCAATTAGGATTTGTTGCAGGTATAGATAAAACTATGATTACACCTTTTATTATAAGTAAGATAGTTGGAGGTATAGGGTCTATAGTTATAGCGTATATGATTACAAAACCGAATTCTAAAAACATATCGAATACTGATGAAGAGAAAATGTTAGAATTAGTAATAGCAGATGAACCTCTATAGCTTATAGAATAAAATTTTTTACAGAAAAAATTAGCTGTACAATTGACTATCAATTGTACAGCTTTTATTGCTTTGATGGGTGGGAACCTTATTGTGAATACAACAAGGTTCCCGGGACCCATTAACAAACTAGTTTGCTCTCTTAGTTATATTATTATAAAATAGTATATATAAAAAGTCTGAGTAGAAATATTATGAATTAATTTATAAAAAATTGCAGAATGCCTGTATTAGGAGATGGACATATGAAAAAAAAGATTATATTTGTATTTTTATTTATAGTTTTTATAGCTAGTTTGATATTATACTATACTAGTTACTTACAAACAAATATTGAAGAAAAAGAACATAAAGCATATAAAATTGGTGTATTGACAGTTAACGATGAAAGACTGGCTAAAATAGAAGGAATGAAAGAAGGGTTAAAGCAATATGGATTATCAAACAATGATGTAGATATTATTGTTAAGAATGCTTCTGGAGACATCAATATGCTAGATCATCTATCGGAAGAATTGGTAAATATTGGGGTAGATACAATTATAACTACAGGTACTTCTGAAACTGCTGCAGCAAAAAAGGCTACTATGGATAAAGAAATTCCAGTAGCATTTATTGGTGTTGGATGTACTGTAGAACTGGATCTTGTTAAAGATAATATCTCTACAGCATGTAATATTACTGGAGTAGATAGCCATTATGTACAATTATCAGGAAAACGACTTGAATTTTTAAAAAGGTTAGTTCCAAGTACTGAAAATGTATTAGTTTTATACAATCCAGAAACCACACCATTTGGCCCCAGCTCTGAATTTTTATATGATGCTGCTAAAAAATTAAATATACAACTAGATATTGTTCCTGTAACGAGCCATAAGGAAGTTATTGAGATTCTGAATGAAAAAGGCGATTCTGTAGATGGCGTAATGCTAATGTGTAGTTTGTTATTTGAATCTATAATAGATACCATAGTTGATATTACTTTAGAAAAACAAATTCCTGTCATGGGCGTTACGGATAAACAAGTAGAAAAAGGGGTTTTAGCCTTTTACGGTAGTACTACCTATAATGAGGGGAAACAGGCTGCTAGAATAGTAGCGAATATGCTAAAGGGACAAGATCCTAAAATAATACCAATAGAATCTCCAGAGCAGTTAGAGCTATATATTAATTTAGATACAGCAAGGCAATTAGGAATAGATATTGAAACTCCAGATATGCCCTTTGTAGACCACTTTGTATACGACAGAGAAAGGTAATTTATTATGGAAAAGCAAGTTAGAGCTAGTAGGTATAATAGCATAAAATCAAGATTGATGGTTATGATGATCATTATTTCAATAATTCCTCTATTATTTTTAGGCTTTTATAACATGAAAATTATCAAAAAAGAAATAGAAGAATCAATTCATAAACAACACGCTTTAACAGCATCTAGAGTATCTTATGCGGTTTCTGATTTGGTTAAAACTTTGCAAACTTCTTTAGAGACAATCTCCTTAACCAATTCAGATGTATTTGATGGGAATGATAAAAAGAAAAAAGAGAATCTTCTTTATGGAGTATTAAAAAGCTTTCCGCATTTAGAGGAGATTGCAATAGTATCATCAGATGGAGAAGAAATAGTAAAGATTTCAAAGCGATATGCTGTTTGTTCTAAGGATCTAAAAGAAATTTCTGATGAACCTCAATTTCAAAAACTCAAACAAGGAAAATCTTTTATTGGAAGTCCTAAAATAGATATAGATAATCAAATAGTTTTTGATTTAGGAGTACCTGTTGGAGGTATGAATCGGGATTTTAGAGGAGGTTTTATTGCCAAAATTAGCTTAAGGCAAGTAATGCAAGAAATATCATCAGTGGAAATTTCAGATGGAAGTTATATTATGCTGGTGGATGAAAAAGGAGAATTAATAGGACACTCTGACTATAGTCAAGTATTAAGAAGGCAAGATGTATCTAATAGTAAAGGAGTAGAAAATTTACTGAAAAGCAATGAAAATGATGGAGATCAGCTTGGAATATTGGAATTTAATCCAATAATTTATAAGTCGTATACAGGTGAGTTTGTTTTAGGAGTGTACGGATTAATCCCTATGGTTGATTGGGGGGTAGTAGTAGAGCAGCCTTTAGTAAATGCATATGTTACTCCAAGAACAATGCTTTTCCGACTAAGTTTAGTTTTGTTTCTTGTTCTTCTTACAATAACAGGATTAGGTATGATTTTTATACTTCATTTTATTAGACCAGTAGAAGAATTGGCTAAGGGCGTAGCTTGTGTTAAGAAAGGAGACTTAGAATATCAAATTCCTAAGCAATCGAATGATGAATTAGGAGTAGTGATAGAAGCCTTTAATGAAATGATTAGAGAAATAAAGAAAAAACGTGATAATGAAAAAATAGCAATTCAAGCTGAAAAAAGAGCTGCGATAGGACTTTTAGCGGCAGGGGTAGCCCATGAAATTAATAATCCTATGAACAATTTAGGATTTTATGCCGATGACTTATTAGAGCGTTTAGAAATAGAAAATATAAATGATCTTGATGCAGAAGGGGCATTGAAGGAATATTTACTAAGTATAAGAGAACAAATACATCGCTGTACGAATATAACTCAAAGTTTGGTTAATTATTCTAGGGAAGTAGAATCACAGGATAAACAAGTTTATATTCCTCATGTGGTAAATGAAGTATTGAAGTTAGTTAAATATCCTATTAATAAACAAAATATAGAAGTAGATTTACAATGGGAGGAACCTTTGCCTTATGTTTTTGTAGATGAATCCCAGTTACAGCAGGTTATATTGAATTTAGTTACGAATGCTTTGGATGCAATGCTTAGTGGAGGGAAATTAACTATTAAGATAATATGTGAAGGTAATTTAGTTAAAATAGAGGTAATCGATACAGGAGAAGGAATTTTAGAAGAAAATTTAAAGCATGTTTTTGATCCTTTTTATACGACTAAGCCTATTGGCAAAGGCACAGGGTTAGGTCTTGCGATTAGTCAGGTTATAGTTGAAAGAATGCGAGGGATCATTAGTTTGGAAAATAATAATGGCGTTGGTATAAAGGCCAGCATTTGGCTACCTATAGCAGCTGAGGTGATAAAAAATGAGACAATTTAAGGTTTTACTAGTAGATGATGAAGAAAAATTTATTGAATTATTAAAGCAAAGACTTACTAGAAAAGGTTATTCCGTAGAGGCTTCTAACTGTAGTTTGAAAGCGCTAAATATGATTGAAGAGACTGAATTTGATGTAGCTTTGTTTGATATCATGATGAATGGTATTGATGGACTAGAGCTATTGGAAAGGGCTAAAAAAATTCAGCCCAATTTGGAGATCATTATGCTTACTGGTTATGCAACTGTGGATACTGCTATTGAAGCAATGAAGAAGGGTGCTTATGATTATTTAACAAAGCCAATTAAGCCTATAGAACTAGAGTTAATTTTGCAAAAGGCATTAGATAGAAAAAGATTACAAGATTACAGCAATAATTTAATTGAAACTATCCAAAGAACAAATAGAAAACGTGAAATAATAGGAAATAGTGACGTTATGATTAATCTGAAGTACCTGATTGATCGGGTATCTGACAGTCCATTGCCAGCTCTTATTTTAGGTGAAAGTGGTACAGGCAAAGAACTTGTTGCGAATGCTCTACATTATAATAGTTTACGTGCACATCATCCCTTTGTTCCTATAAATGCTAGTGCTATCCCTAGTCAATTGTTGGAAAGTGAACTGTTTGGACATGTAAAGGGAGCATTTACTGGTGCTCAAGTTAACAAAAAAGGATTAGTTGAATTGGCAGATGAAGGGACATTATTTTTAGATGAGATTGGAGATATGGAAGCCTCTTTACAGGTTAAGCTATTGCGATTTCTAGATGCAGGTGAGTTTAGGCCAGTAGGAGGAACAGTAACCAAAAAGGCAAATGTAAGGGTTGTAGCTGCAACTAATATTAATTTGGAACAAGCAATAGAAGAAGGAAGATTTCGAGAAGATTTATATTATAGGTTAAGTGTTGTAACACTAAGTATTCCTCCACTTAGAGAGCGGGGAAGGGATGCTTTAGTGCTAGCAGAACACTTTCTAAGACAAAGTAATAGTAAGAAAAAGTTAAGTAAAGAAGCAGAAATATTTTTATTAAATTACACTTTTCCTGGCAATGTAAGGGAACTTGCAAATTTAATAGAGAGAGGAATTTTACTGTCAAAGGGTGAGGAATTATATCCAAATGATTTTTTTGCTGGAGAAAGTTATAGTAAAAATAATATCAAGAGCCTAGCTTTAGAAGACATAGAGAAGGAACATATATACCAAGTTCTTGAAAAAACAGGGTGGAATAAAACAGAAACAGCAAAGATATTGAAAATTGGACTAAGAACTCTGTATAGGAAAATAGAGGAATATAAATTACAAAAATAAGCAACACGGTGTTCGCCCTGTGTCATTTTGACATGGGGTTTTGTCATTTTAGCACGAAAAATATTGTTCTTTATTTAATTAAGTAAATAAAGAATATTGAAGAAATAAGTCTAATTTTATCTAAATTTGTCTAAAAAGTAACATGTAGATTTAAATCTAAAGAAGTGATTGTCAAAAACTAAAGCATATATTTTAAAGTTGGCACGATGCTTGCATATTATTTAACAATGTGTAGTAATGATCATATATCAATTTCGAGGTGATAAAGTTGAAACGAAGGACGTTTTTAAAGCTTTCAGCACTTACTGTAGGTGCGTCCGCTTTAGGTCTAGGGATAACTGGATGCAATAAAGAGACAGATGTTTCTATTGATGGATTTCCAGAGATGCCTGAAACCTTAGGACAAGGAGTAGAGGCAACAGTAGATCTGAAAAGTGGAGAAGTTAAAGTAAACTCTAATATTTTAGTTAAAAGCAGTGTCTGTATGGGATGTTATAGTTCCTGTGGAGTTAGAGCTAAGATTGATAAGCAGACAGGAAGAATTATGAAACTTACAGGTAATCCATATCATCCTAAATGTGCAGAGCCTGCACTTCCTTATGATACAACAATAAAGGAATCCTATCAGGCTTTCAGCTTGCATGGTGATAAAGGGCATACACATAGAGCAACAATTTGTGCTAGAGGAAACTCTACTTTTGAGCAGGTATATGACCCAATGAGGATTACGACACCATTAAAAAGAGCTGGTGAAAGAGGAAGTGGAAAATGGAAACCAATTTCTTGGGAACAGCTTATTGAAGAGACAGTAGAAGGTGGAAAAATCTTCGCTGACCTAGGGGATAATACTGTAGTTGAAGGATTTAGAAAAGTATATAGTCAAGATGAATTAATTAATCCAGACGCACCAGAAATGGGACCAAAGAGCAATGGTTTAGTTTGGATTAGTGGTGGTTCCTATGGACGTATTAACTTTGCACAAAGATTTGTTTTAAATAGTTTTGGATCAACTAACTTTTACGGTCATACAGGAACATGAGGTGGCGCATGGAGACCTGCGTGGCAGGTTTTATATGATAATGGTCCTGGTGGACTATATAAGCCAGACCTTCAAGATGCAGAATTCTGTCTGTATCAAGGAGCATATCCAGGACATAGTGGTATGAGCTTCCAAGCTTTAGCAAGAAAAACAGTAAAGGGAGCACTGGAAAATAAATTAAAACTAGCAGTAATTGATCCATTTATGCAAGGTGGTACAGATATTCCTGGCAAAACGAAATGGATGCCAATTAAGCCGTCTACAGATGGTGCCCTTGTACTTGGAATGATGCGTTGGATATTTGATAATGAAAAATTTGATGGTAAATTTTTAGAATCTCCAAATGAAGAGGCAGCTAAAGCTATCGGTTTTAAAAGCTATACCAATGCTACTCATTTAGTAATAACAGATGAAAAACATCCAAATAATAGAAAATTCCTTAAGCCAGAAGACTTAGGCCTAGAGGGAGAAGGATTCTTTGTAATTGATAAGAAGACTGGGAAGCCAGAGCTTAATAGCAAAGCATCCGCTGGTAATCTACTTTATAATGGAGAAGTTCAAGGAAAAACAGGCACTATTAAAGTTGCTACTTCTTTATATTTATTAAAGCAGGGGGTAGAGAGACACTCTATAGACGAGTACGCTGAAATTTGTGGTATATCTGCTAAACAAATAGGAGAGCTTGCTAAGGAGTTCACAAGCCATGGACATAAGGTGGCAGTAGATACCCTTGGTGGAACAAACTCAGTGAATGGATTACCTTTTACAGTTGCTTTATGGATACTTCCAGCTTTAATGGGAGCTTATAATATGAAGGGTGGTATGGCAGGAAACGGTCCATCATTTAAAGCTTTTGCTGAAGGACCTAAATATGATCTAGCAACATTCGAAGGTCAAGTTAAGCCATCTGGAGTTAAAATAAGTAGAGAGCAATTCCATTATGAAAATACAACAGAGTACAAAAATAAGGTAGCACAAGGTAAAAAGCCTTATCCTTCTAAATTACCATGGCATACAAATGGAATGTCTTTAGATGGACAAGCAATGTTCTCAGCATTAAACCAGTATCCTTATCAATGTAAAATACTTGTAAACTGTTTTGCAAACCCAATATACGGAACACCATCTTTATATCAAGAAACTATGCTAGAAGAATTGAAGAAAACATCGAATATTCCATTAATTATTAGTGTGGATATCGTAATGGGTGAAACTACTGCTTATGCAGACTATATTGTTCCAGATACATCTATTTATGAGCAATGGGCTATGGTTCCAGTAAGAGCGAATATTAATACAAAAATGACAGCTGTTAGATACCCAATTATTGAGCCAATGACGCCAAAGGTAGGTAGTAGTAATCAGCCAATTAGTATGGAAACCTATTTAATTGAAGTAGCTAAGAAAGTAGGTATGCCAGGATTTGGTGATAATGCTATTAAGGGTGCGGATGGTAAAATGTGGCCTTTAAATACAAGAGAAGATTACTTTATGAAGGCTGTTGCCAATATAGCGTATGATGGCGATCTTGTTGAGAACATAACAGAAGAAGATGATAAGATTACAGGTTTAGACGCTATTCCATCAGATTGGCAGGCGGCAATTAAGCCAGATGAGTTATTTGCTGTAAAAAATGTGATTGCAAAAGGTGGAAGATTTGAAGCCGACACAAATTATCATGACGGTAACTTTATGAAATATGGAGATCCAGTTAAACTTTGTTTCTATAGTGAAAACCTTGCAAATAGTAGAAATAGTATTACTGGAGCTTATAATGAAGGAACACCAATTTGGACACCAGAAACCTTAGCAGATGGAACTTTAGTAGATAAAGCATATCCTTCTGAAGAATATCCATTTAGAATTTGTTCATCTAAGGCTAAACTTAGAGGGGTTTCTATGCTGAATAACTGTCCAACGATGCAGGCTTTATCTAATACAAACTACATCGAAATTAATGCATTAGATGCTAAGGATCTTGGACTAAGTGATGAACAGGAAGTAATGGTAGAAACAGCAAGCAATAAGGCTAAGGGAGTATTAAAGGTTAAAGAAGGTGTAGCTAGAGGTAGTTTAGGAATTAGTTTTGGTTATGGGAAGTGGGAGTATGGTAGCAAAGATACTACAATAGATGGGAAAGTAGTAAAAGGAGAAAGTATTAGAGCTACTGGAATTGCATCGAACCCTCTTGCTCTTATTGATAAGTCTGTTGATGGTAAATATGGATTATCAGAAGTTATATCTGGTACACATAATAGAAATGGTATTAGAGCAAAAATTGTTCCACTATCCTAAGAAGTAGGGGGAAAGTACAATGGAAAAAAATCAAATACAGTCCCATGAAAGGACAGCAATATATGAGATATTTGCTTCGATATATTTGCAGATACCTACGGTGGATACTGTACAAGAGATTCCGTCAATGCTACAAGAAGCTAGTAAAATACTACCTTCTATTAATTTTGAACCATTGATAAAGGAAGCCCAAGGACGAAATAAGTTAGTGGATGAAGATAAAGAAAATATTAAAATTCTTCAAGAACAATATTATGATCACTTTTTTGTTCCTTCGACGATGCATTATATTCCTCCGTATGAATCAGCTGTTGTAGAAGCTGTTATAAAAGAGGGCAAAAAAAATATAAAGTGGAAATATGGTAGTTTGTGGAGCAATTCCACCTACCATGTATCACAGTGTTACGATTCTGTAGGATTTAATCCATGGGATTTAAATATTGAAGAAGGATTAAAGCAATCTAGAGTTCCTGATCATATAGGGTTTCAATTAGCATTTATGGCTTATTTATGTCATAAAGAGGCAATTTGTAATGAATCAATATTAGAGAATGGGACTAATATAGATAAAGAAACTGCTAAAAAGTGGAATAAGTTACAAATGCAGTTTTTAGAGGAACATTTGCAGAAATTTGTATTATCATATTATGAAATTGCTAAGGAGAAATTCAATCCATTTTATTTACAAGTAATGAATGTTGTAAATGATTATATAAATTTGGACTTAGCTGCTAGAGTAATTTAGGAGGTGAACGAAATGAGTAGAAAATGGGGAATGGTCATAGACGTAAGAAAATGCGTTGGGTGTCATGCTTGTTCTGCTGCTTGTAGAATTGAAAATAATGTAAGTAAAGATGGGAATAGATCTTGGGTAACAGAAGAAGAGGTAGGTGCTTATCCGGAAGTACACACTTTAAAAGTACCTCAATTATGCAACCATTGTGATGAGACACCTTGTGTAAGTGCTTGTCCTGTAGAAGCTACAGCTAAAAACGAAGAGGGTATTGTTTATGTTGATAGAGAAAAATGTATAGGATGTTTTGCCTGTGTAGGTGCCTGTCCATATGGTGCTCGTATAAAAGAAGAAGAGGCTAAGAAAGTAGATAAATGTGATTTCTGTGCGCATAGATTACAGCATGGATTATTACCAGCATGTGTTACTACATGTCCAACACAAGCTAGATTCTTTGGAGACTTAAATGATAGCAACAGTATAGTAAGCAAACTACTAAAGGAAAATAAATATGAAGTATTATTACCTGAAAAAGAGTTAGGAGCTAATGTATACTATATTGGAGTTAATGAGTACAGAGGATTAAATAAGTAAATAGAGCAAAAAGGGGGCTACGTAAAAGTAGTACCCTTTTTGCAATTATAGTAAGAACGCACAGATTCGTTTTTTGTATATGCATTGAAAATTCTGATGGTCATAGAGATGGATGATAAAAATGAATAAAAAAAATATTTCTGCAGTAGTTTTAGCAGGTGGAAATAGCACCAGAATGGGGAAAAACAAGGCTTTGCTAGAATTAGGGTCAAATGCAGTAATTGAGATCGTTGTAGAAGTACTAAAAACTATATTTGAAGATATTATTATAGTTACAAATACACCAGAGGTATATGGAATGTTAAAAGGTGTACGCTTCGTACCGGACTATTTTGAATCAACAGAGAAAAAATCAATAATCGGATTATATACTGGAATTCTTGAAGCTAAAAATAATTATGTATTTGTTGTTGCATGTGATATGCCTTTTTTAAACGCTGAATTAGTTCATTATATGATAGATCATATGAAAGATGAAGATGTGCTCGTTCCATATATAAATGGGTATTATCAACCACTACATGCAATTTATCACAAAAAATGCTTAAACAATATTAAAACTTTACTTAATTTGAATAATTATAAGATCATTGATTTATTTGATTGCTTTGATAATCTTAAAGTAAAAAAAATCGGTGATGAAATTTTAGATAGATTAAATATAACAAACAGCTGTTTTTTTAATATGAATACACACCAAGAATATGTAGATATAAAAAACTCTTGGTTTAGTGATAAATAATATGAGTAATAAAATTATGACTATAAAATTTAAGACGCTATACGAATCGATAATAAACGATACGATGCAAAGAATGATATTCTGTTAATCCTAATAGGAGGCAGTTGAATATGTTAATGAAGTATTTTTCAGGAAAGATATTACAAGAAAACCATCCTACCATTAATCAAAAACGTTGTATTAATTTCTATAGTAAAATGAAAAAGTGTACACGGTGTAGGGATGCTTGCCCTGTAGACGCTATAACAATAAACAGTAAAAGTGTCTATGCTGATGAGGAATCTTGTAAAGGATGCGGTGTTTGTGGAGCAGTCTGCCCTGCTCAAACCATAACATTTAAAAAGAATGAGGAAATAAAAGCCATAAGGAAGTTAGAAGAAAAAGAAATTGTAGTTGTTGGATGCAATCAAGAAGGCAATGGAGGAAATATAACTTTTTCTTGTCTGAACGGTCTTCATCACGAATATTTGGCTGCTTTTCTTGTAGCCTTAAAAGGAAAAAAGGTATACTTTAATCTATGTAAGTGTGAAAATTGTTATATGAAAGATGGAAGTAAAGGCTTTGAAGATTCCTTAAAGACTGTGATTACATTCATAAAGCATTTCGATTTTGATCCACAAATAGAATTGTTATTTAATGAAGAAAATATTCCTCAATATATGGATCAAACCATATCAAGAAGGGATTTATTTACTTTGTTTAAGAGACAATCTACAAATGTGGTGAGCGAGATCGTTGATGATGCTATAGGAAGAGAAAGTCAATTGATTCAAAGAGACTTTATTTTAGAATATATGGATGATTTAATTAAAAGTAGAGGGAATATAGAAATTCCACAGTCAGAATCCTTCTTTACTAATTGGACAGTAAATAACAATTGTAGTGGCTGTGGACTTTGTCAAACAATGTGCCCTTCTAAGGCTTGGAAGGTAGAAAAACATAAAGGATATGTCAGAATTAGCCATAATGCTAGGCTTTGTACATCCTGCGGCTTATGTGAAGATATATGTCCTCAAAATTCATTGTCAAAGGATCAATTTTCAACAGCTTTACTAGTTGGATTTATTCTAAAAAAAGAACTATCTTTAAACTTATGTAAACAGTGCTCTAAAGAATATGTTCCAAATAAAGAAGATAACGGACTTTGCCATATATGCGAGAAACGAAAATTAGTTAAAAAATCTATTTTACAAATATAAAAAAAGATATATGCTTTAAATAAAACAGAACCATACAAGGAAAGTATTCAGACTGAAGGATAAATTGATATACAAGTATACCATAATATAATGGAGATTATTGCGAATTTAAAATGTAATATATGGACTTTCTTTAATTGCAATTTTGGAAAGTATTGAGGAGGATAAATATGAGAACTAATGTGACTTTGGAAGAAGCACTAGATATACTTTTAAATGAAAATACCCAGACTGAGGCTATTCATGTGCCATTATTAGATAGTTTAGGAAGCGTTTTAGCAGAGGATATACGATCGGATATGAATATGCCACCATTTGACAAATCTCCTCTTGATGGATATGCTGTAAGAGCAGATGATATCCAAGGAGCGTCTAAGGAATCACCCATAACACTTCAAGTAATTGATTTTGTACCAGCAGGTCATGTTTCAACTAAGAAGCTAGAAAAGGGTGAAGCTATAAGAATTATGACTGGGGCTAAAATACCTGAAGGTGCCGATGTTGTAATTCGTTTTGAGGATACGGAATTTACTGATAAAGAGGTAAAAATATATACACCACTTCCACCGAACTCAAATATCAGTAAATTGGGAGAGGATATGAAAATTGGAGACATGGTGATGAAAAAAGGAATGCTTATTGATGCACCAGAAGTAGGTATTCTTTCAACCTTAGGGAAAAGCTTTGTTCAAGTGTATCGTAAACCTCGAGTTGCAATCTTATCTACTGGAGATGAGCTTGTTGACATACAAGATGTACTGACTGACGGAAAAATAAGAAACAGTAATTCTTATACCATTGCTGCTCAAATCAAAAAAATAGGTGCCAAACCATTAATGCTCGGAATTTGTGATGATGGAATAGAGGCTATTAAAGAAAAACTGAAATCAGCTTTAAGCTGGGCTGATATGATTATTACAACTGGTGGCGTTTCTGTTGGAGATTGTGATCTAGTAAAAGAAGCATTTGAGCAGGTAGGGGCAGAAATACTATTTTGGCGAGTGAGAATGAAACCAGGTACACCCATAGCTGTTGCTAAATATGAAAATAAATTATTATTTGGACTTTCGGGGAATCCAGCCGCTGCTTATATTACTTTCGAGCAATTTGTAAGACCTATTGTTTTAAAGAAAATGGGGCGAGAAAAGTATAAGCTTATGGAAGTGGAGTCTATTTTACAAAGTAGTTTTACAAAAGTAAGTAATCAAAATCGTTTTGTGCGTGCAAATACTTATTATAAAGATGGAAAGTACTATACTAGTTTTCCTAGGAAGCATAGCTCTGGAGTTCTTTCCAGTCTATCGGGTACCAACTCTTTATTTTATATTCCAGCAGGGACAGGCCCATACGAAGAAGGACAAAAAATTATTGTACAATTATTAGATTATCCGGAGGTGTTACAATGATACCAGTATTTTCAATAGTAGGGAAGAACTCTAATACAGGTAAAACTACAGTTTTATGCAATATAATTAAAGAATTAAAATCTAGAGGCTACCGTGTAGCTACAATTAAGCATGACGTTCATGGATTTGATATCGATCATCCAGGAAAGGATACTTGGAAACATGGGCAGGCTGGTTCTGATATTGTTATGATTTCATCACTAGAAAAATTTGCTATGATCGAGAAGGTACAAGTAGAATATACATTGGATGAAATACTTGAAAAAATTAGTAATGTTGATATTATAATTACAGAGGGATATAAGAGAGAAAATAAACCTAAATTAGAAGTTTATAGAAAAGAAGCTGCAGATGAACTTTTATGTGAAGATGATGAGTTGTTTGGAATTGTTACAGATGTTGAATTTGATAAAGATATTCCTCAGTTTAGCTTTGACCAGGTAAAAGAAGTAGTTGATTTGATAGAAGGGAAATTGCTAAAAAAGTAACCTGATTTTTTTTGGAGGGTGGAAAATATCATGGCAACGATTGTAGAGGGAATAAAAAATGCCATTAATTTATTGTTGTCATTTGATAAAGAGATATATAGTGTTGTGGGATTATCACTTTATGTATCCTTGACATCTACTGTAATTTCTAGTTTTTTGGCTATACCCTTTGGCATATTATTGGGAATAAAATCCTTCCGTGGCAAAAAAATAGTAGTACGTTTCATATATACTATGATGAGTTTACCGCCAGTAATCGTTGGACTAGTTGTATTTTTATTGATATCAAGAAATGGGCCATTGGGACATTTGGGCATAGTTTTTACCCCAACTGCTATGATCGTTGCACAAATTTGCTTAGTAACACCTATTATTATTGGAATTGTTTATAACGCAGCAAAGGAAAAAGGTGAAGAAATACAGAACTTAGCATATACACTGGGTGCAAATAAAATACAAACATTAATACTTTTAATTAGAGAGCTTAGGGTTCATCTTTTTTCTGCCATTGTTACAGGATACGGTAGAGCCATATCAGAGGTAGGTGCTGTAATGATTGTAGGAGGTAATATAAAGGGACACACTAGAGTTATGACGACTACGATTGCTATGCTCAAAAGCATGGGAGATTATGAGACAGCCATAGCTATAGGAATCGTGCTATTATTAATATCCTTTATTATTAACTCCATACTATATAGATTACAGCAGGAGGATTAACTATGAAGCTACAGATTAAAAATGTAAAGAAGACTTATGGAGATCAATGTGTGCTTCATATTGATGATTTAATAATAGAAAAAGGAAGTTTTTTAGGAATCATTGGTTCTAATGGAGCAGGAAAGAGCACTTTAATAAAAATAATAGCAGGATTAATAGATCCTAGTGAAGGATATATAGATTATGATGATGAAAGAGCCTTAGCTAAAACACAGCAAAGTATGACCTTAGTTTTCCAAAAACCATATTTGTTAAGAACTACTGTATTTAATAATATAGCCTACCCTTTAACTATAAGAAAAATAAAAAAAGAAGAAATAGTAGATAGAGTTAATGATGTAATGAAATCTTTAGATATAGAATATTTAAAAGATCAAAAGGCCTGGACCTTGTCGGGAGGAGAAGCCCAAAAAGTAGCTCTAGCTAGGGCTATTGTAAGCAAGCCATCTCTTTTATTGTTAGACGAACCAACAGCCAATATTGATCCTAGCTCTGTCTTAGTTATGGAAGAAAATATAAAGAAATTTCATAAAGAAAATAACTCTACAGTAGTTATTATTACTCATAATCTTCAGCAGAGTAAACGACTTTGTAAGGATGTAGCTTTTATGAATGAAGGTAGGATTATAGAACTAGGAAAAACAAAAAATGTTTTTAACAATCCAAGTAACCCATTAACTAAGAAGTTTATGGAAGGTGAAATATTAATATAATTTGACAATAATAAAGTAATTATCTATAATGAAGTTGTAATAGAAAACTAAATAATTTTAAGGTACTTTATTTTTAAAGTTAAAAGGGAAAGAGGTTAAAATCCTCTACAGCCCCCGCTACTGTAATCAGGTATGAAATCTTTAAATCCACTGGGAAACTGGGAAGGAAAGAGAGTAAGAAGATCTGTAAGTCAGGATACCTGCCTTGAAAAGTAAGAATCACAGCTTCGGAGGGAAGTATGG
>JAEWHG010000138.1 GCA_023387935.1 Bacillota bacterium | reverse complement strand
GAGCCAGGATCAAACTCTTAAAATAAAGATTGTTTGTTGCAATTTAAAATTGCGGGTTCCATTTTTTAAAAAATGGATTAAAATTTATGCTGGCTTAAATCTATACTGTTTAGTTTTCAAAGACCTTTTTTATTTCTCACCTTGTTATGGTGACTTTTTTTACTATATCATATTCGTTTTTTCTTGTCAATAATAACTTTTTTAAAAGGAAAATGGTGACCCATCCGCGACTCGAACGCGGGACACCCTGATTAAAAGTCAGGTGCTCTACCGACTGAGCTAATGGGTCGTAAATGGAGCGGGTGAAGGGAATCGAACCCTCGCGATCAGCTTGGAAGGCTGACGTTCTACCATTGAACTACACCCGCATATTTATTTCTTAACATTTAATAATGTTACCATAAAATCTTTATTATGTCAAGCCCTTAGAGTTATATTGCAAATAAATTAATATCATTGTATTCTATCTTCTCTATTCACTTTTTTCTTCTCTTCAGGCACGAAATATATTATACAAAATTAAAGAATAAGTTTCAACTCATATAAACCCCATTTTTTTAAGATAATCAACGTTTATATAAATTAAACATCATTTTTTGTAGTCTTTCTCATTATTTCTCTTTTATACTTATCTTTAGTCAAAATTTTTAAAGTATACACTCATATCTATGTTCAAAATTAAATTTTAAAATTACTTATGATTTCAAGAATAACATAATATAAAATTATTGATCTTAACTTTATATTTATAGGGAAGACAATCGTCTTCCCTATAATAACTATAGATTAATAAAATCCACTTTTATATCGTTCTCAATCGTAATTATGGAGAGGCTTTTTTTCGATCCTCCCCTTGGAAGACTAATGCTGCCTGGGTTAAGTATTACCATTCCTTCTTCTACTGCATAAAAAGGAATATGAGTATGGCCAAATATTACTATATCTGAATTATTTTGTCTTCCTGCATAAAAAATTCTATTTATATTCATCTTTACACCGTACTTATGGCCATGGGTAATAAAAAACCTTTTATTATTTATTAATTCAATTCGTTCTTCTATGCCATCAATATCACAATTTCCACCCACGGCTAATGCATTAATGTTATAGTTATTCGTTATGTAAGTTGCATCTTTATAATTGTCCCCAGCATGGATAATTAAATCCACATCTTTTAAATACTTCATCCCTAAGTCTATATTACTATACATTTGGTGGCTATCACTAATTACACCTATTTTCAGATTACTCACCTTCTAACCGTATCTTAAGCTCTTCCTTTAGCTTTTCTAAGGCTATAGCACGATGGCTAATTTTATTTTTCTTTTCTTCACCTAGTTCTGCAAAGGTTTTATTATATTCCTCTATTATAAATAATGGATCATACCCAAAACCAGATGCTCCCTTTGGTTCAAAACCAATTAAACCTGAGCACTCTCCCCTTAAAACAATACAATCTCCATTAGGAAACATGGCCGCCATAGCACAAACGAATCGACCTGTCCTTTTCTCTAATGGTACTCCTTCTAGAAGTTTCAGAAGTTTGCTATTGTTTTTTTCATCATTAGAATTTTCTCCAGAAAATCGTGCTGAATATATGCCCGGTTGGTTATCCAATATATCTACCTCTAAGCCAGAGTCATCTGCAAGAGTTAGTTTTCCCGTTTTCTCCATAACTGTTTTTGCTTTAATTAATGCATTTTCCTCAAATGTATTGCCATCCTCTATTATTTCTAATCCGTCTAAATCAACGTCTTTCATAGATAGTACCTGCAAATTAAAATCCTGTAAAATTGCACCTATTTCCTCTAATTTATGTTTGTTGCCCGTTGCTATTACGGCTTGATTTATTTCTTTAAATCCTTCTTTAGTCCTCATTAGATCCTACTACCTCCATTAATATCTTGTTAGCTAGTCTACTTTTAAATCTTTTCCAACTTCCTCTGCTAAAGCTCCCAAAATATTTTTTTGAAGCTTAATTAATTCCGTATTTCCCTTTTCACCTAAGGATAATAAGTCCATTAAGTCTTGCCTAGTAAACGGTGCTTCTTCTCCCGTTCCCTGAACCTCAACAAATTCTCCTTTATCCGTCATTACTATATTCATATCTACCTTAGCAGTTGAATCTTCTGTGTAACACAAATCGAGCATAGGTTTTCCTTCTATTATTCCTACACTAACGGCAGATACAAAGTTTCTAACTGGTATGTATTCTAAATGACCTTCTTCTTTCAGCTTGTTTAAGGCATCCACCAATGCAACAAATGCTCCAGTAATTGAAGCAGTACGAGTACCTCCATCTGCTTGTATTACATCACAATCTATCCACAAAGTTCTTTCTCCTAGTGCATCTAAATCTACCACAGATCGTAACGCCCTGCCGATTAATCTTTGAATTTCCTGAGTTCGTCCTTCTACCTTTCCTCTACTTGATTCCCTTACCTTTCTCCCCTGTGTGGAGCTAGGTAGCATAGAGTATTCTGCTGTTATCCAGCCTTTTCCACTGTTTTTCAAAAAAGGAGGTACACGATCTTCAATAGTAGCTGTACAAATTACCTTTGTTTCCCCCATTTCTACTAATACAGAACCTTGGGCGTATTTTGTATAATTCCTTGTAAATTTCACAGGTCTTAGTTCATCATAGTTTCTTCCATTATCTCTACTCAAAGATCATCTTCCTTTCCTCTGTTATATGTAAAGAATCTTATTCATGTAGTATTGTATCACAATTCACATTTCATATGCAAAAAAACCGAGAGTTTATCTCGGCTTTATCTTAATCAGTTTTCTTGATTAATGCTGATTTAGATAGGTTGGTAAGTTTAAGCTTACCTCTGAATTGAGCTTTATTTCTTTACCACCAGATAGAATTCGAACCTGTGAAATAGTAGGCTCTATTTCCCTTAATGTAAGTCCTAACTCATATATCATAGATTGCTGATGTTCTTTGCTACTCGGCATATTTTCTATCTCTTTGCTAAAATCCATATATGCGACGCCATCCTTTACATATACATCATTTAGTACTACACCAGATGGTAGCTCGCTATATAACCCAGTACCTTCAGGAGCCCCTTCAAGCAATGCTACTAAAGCACTTTTTATATCTAATTTCAATGCATTTACACCTTTCGTTACTGGAATAAAAAAGGAATCCTCACCATTTGTGGTGGTTTTATAATACACTACTACAGGGATCTCTTCATCCTGTAAATTTAAGCTTAGATTTATATTTTCTCTCTGTAAAGGATTCTTAACCTTCGTTCCAAAGGAAAGTTTGTTAAGCTCTTTTCCATTAACAAATAGCTGTACTTGGTCTATAGCTTCAAACTCAGTTAATGTATACACCAGTGACTGCACAATAGTTTTTTCATCTATTTCATTGTCATATGATAAAATGTTTTCGTTGAAATCTACCTTAGCTAATCCATCGTTAATTGACATTCCTAATACCTGTGTTCCAGCGGGCAAAACTGGCAATAATCCGATTGATCCTAAATCATCTCTAAGACCCGGTTCATCTACTAACAGATTAATTGCAGACTTTGCAATTCCTTCTTCCCAAGGTATCTTTCTCATAACAGGAACTATCAGTCCTATTTCATCTCTATAGTAAAGAATAGTTTCTCTTAGTCCATCTTCTTCTAACATAGCCGTATCAATAATTACACTAACATCTGTTTCTTTTTCAAACATTCCACAGCCAGCTAGTGAGATTAATAGTACTACTATAAGCAAAATAGCCAAATACCGCACAAATCTCATATACTTCTTCCCCCCATCATATAATTCCTTTATACTTTCTTGGTATTTTTAGAAAGTCTTATATTGCAATTATATTAAGGGAAAGCTTTAACTATTCGTTATTTCTTCATACCTGCAAAATATCCTCCACGAATAGCTCGAGCATCAGTCACAGTAACAAAAGCTTTTTTATCGTGTTCATCTACAGCAGAATATAACTTAGATAAATGTTTTCTTTGTAGGGACACATTTAAAATATGTCTTACGCCTTCTCTACCGTAACCCTCTAACACAGTTACGCCAAAACCTATATTTCTTAATTTTTCAATTAATTTTTCTACTTCATACTCAGAAATTACTTGTGCAATGATATTTCCTAAAGCCATTTTTTCTTCAAGAAAAATACCTACATAATTACCCGTAGCAAATCCAGATGCATAGGCAAGTACATTAAAAGGATTGTCCATACCACTAAGCACTTTTCCAATTGCCACTACATAAATACTTACCTCTACAAACCCTATGCATGCAGCAATTACTCTTTTGCCCTTTACAACCATGATCATACGAATGGTTGCCATACTAACATCCGTTAGCCTCGCTAAGAAAATTAATAAATAACCTAAAAGTGCCTCCATATTTTCCCCCTCCAAAATATCTTATTTTAATAATATTATACCTCAAAATTATTTTTAATCACCCATAATTATATTTAAAATATTTAAAATTTACAAAATAATGTTTATATAAAAAAACAGAGACTAAATTCAGTCTCTGCAATTTACAATTTATCTTGTTTGTTCAAAATATTTAACTGTAGCATTGAACATACTTTCAGCAATTTGCTGGCGATATTCCGGATTAATTAATTTCTGCCCCTCTGAAGAGTTAGATAAAAATCCTACTTCGCTTAATACGGCCGGCATTTTTGTATTTCTAAGTACAAAGTAATCTGCCGTTTTTGCTCCTCTGTCAATAGCACCTAAATCTTTAATCATTTCAGTTTGGAATATTTGTGCTAGTTTCTTTCCCTCTGAATCAGTAGAATGATAGAAGTTTTCTATTCCATTTGGCGCTGAGGTTGTAAAAGAATTAGCATGAATACTTATAAATAAATCTGAATTTAGTTCATTTGCCACATCTACACGATCTTGCAAACTTAACTTCGTACTTGGATTTAAGTTGTCAATACGAGTCATATAAGTTCTAAAACCAGCATCCGTAAGTAATTTGTTAAACCTTAGGGATATGTCTAATACGATTACTGATTCATGTACATTGAATATGGAAGAAATATTTCCCGGATCACTTCCTCCATGCCCAGGATCAATAACCACAAGCATTTCTCTATACTTAGCAGATTTATTATTTAATTCCAAAACAAGATTTTGTGTCTTTTCTCCTGAAGCTACATTATATTCTACGGAATCCTGTAACTCTAATTTGATATTATAATTATCTCCATTTTTATCCTCAGATATGTCCATTGACTTAATAATATGATCCTCTATCTGAAGATTTACAGTTTCTAACTGAATATCATCCTTGGGAACTGTTATCTCTATCAAGTTCGGTTGCGTCTGACGACTAATACTGTATCTAGTAACTCTAGAACCTAAAAGTGTAAATCTAGAGGTTGTCCAACCTGTTTCTTCGTATTTTATTGCTTTAAAAGGCTCACCTTCTAAATGTAAATATAGCTTATTGTCAACTAATTCTTCATATAACGCATCCCCACTTGCGCCTTCTTGTAGATCTAAAACCACCCGAACAGTTTTCTCATTTGGTGTGTTTTGATCTGTTCCGTGTTGGGAAATTCTAATTGTATTCACTACTCTGCCATCTATATTAATCGTCTTAGTTTTAAATGAGTTATGTAATACGCCACCTTTGATATCCACCACTATACGGTTAGGATTGCTTAAATGCATTATGTCATAATTCTCCAAGGAGTCTCCTTCAATAATAACAACTTCTTTTGTATTAATTGTCTCAGCTTTAACATTGCGAACGTAATTAATAAAATCTATTACATATTCTCCAGTTCTGTTATCGTATGTTATTTCATGCTGAGCGGAATTTCCTAATTCCATTACAACTCTTGTTACTAATGGATTATTACTGAATTGAGACATTCTAACATATTTTATCAAATCATTATTAGTTTGAATCGTTAAGGTTCCATTGGACTCAAGCATTGTCTTATCACTTATGTTAAACTTAGAATTATCAAAATCAATTACTATTCTATCAGGATTAACCAGCTTAAATTCCTTGTAGTTAGCCTTTTTAGATGTTTTTATTCGAATCTGTGGTATTGAGCCATTCATCTCCACTCGAATATCTGTAATATTAGCAGCCCCATTCGGTACAGGATCTGATCCATCTTGATCTGGGTTTTCATTCGGATTTTCTACATCTTGCTCCGGTATATCTATTGAAGCTGTCCAAGTTTCATTTTCCCAATCGACCTTAAGGCCTAGTTCCTCTGCAAAAAAACGAATTGGTACCATTGTTCTACCATTGCTACCTATTGCAAGAAGCTTTGCAGGTACATTATCTGGTAAGTTTTTAGCAACCCCATTCACTATGGCAACAGGACTATCAATTTTTAGTATAATTTCTTTATCCTTTGTCTTAACCTTTACTTCATAATTTACTCCATCCCACTCTATATCAGCACCTAGCTTGTCTCCTAAATGGTCTATGATCATTCTTAATGGCACTAGGGTTCTTCCTTGATTATTTAATGGATAAATTACAGGAGGCACATCTGCAGACTTTACTGTCTTACCATCGATTTTAAGATTTACTACTTGAAAGTTTCTCCCTATACCATTTTCTTTTAATGAAATTTTGTCCAAAGTTCCATCTGCAAAAGAAACTGTAAGGGAGGTCATAATAATTATTAGTGTTAATATGCTAGAAATTAGTCTTCTCATTTGTTGTTCTCCTCCTATTTTTCATTGCAGCTAAAATTACTCTAATAAACCGAGATTAAATTTGCTACATGCTCTTCTTACTATTATTTATATCATTATGCAAAATCTAATGTCAACGAATATGGGAAATTGTAATTAATATGTAATAAAACTATAGTTTTTGACGAATAAAATAAATAAAAGTTGCATATAATATATAATTTTTATAACGCTCATCTGATGCTTTGGCATCGATCAGTTACTTCTCAAAAAACGATCTAATACAAATAATTTTATACTTTCTTATACAATAAAAAAAGAAAGGGAAACTCCTTTCTTATGGTTCATCTATTTATATGCTTTGTATAATTCGTCTACATCAGGTGGCTCCAACTCTCGTATCTGTTCTCCATTTATAATTATACGGTCCTTCTCCACCATTTTTCCAATCTCTTTTATCTCCATATTTTCTTTTTTAAAAGCATCTATTAGTAAATCTTTTTTACTTTGAGGAAGGGTCATAACCATTACTCCACTAGATATGAGCCGCATTGGATTAATAGAAAATTGCTCGCATATTTCTATGGTTTCATTTCTTACGTTTATATTATTTTCATATACTTCTATTCCTAATCCAGATGCTTCTCCAAGTTCCCATAGGGCTCCAAATATACCGCCCTCAGTAACATCATGCATACTATTTACGCCTATAGTACTAGCCAAAATTCCTTCTTTAACTACACTTATGTCCTTGGAAAAATCTTGGGCAGATTTAATTATATTGGTACTAATTTTGTCTTTTAATTGGTCTTCTAAATCCCTAGCCAGGATTGCTACACCCTCAAGACCTGCATGCTTAGTCATAAGAACTGCATCCCCAAGCCTTGCTCCTTTAGAAAGTACTAATTTACTTTTTAGCTGTCTTCCTATGGCCGTAGCGTTAATTACCATTCTATTAACTGCATCCGTAATTTCTGTATGACCTCCGATTATTTCCACATTGATAGAAGCAGCCGCCTTATTAGCTTCTGCCATTACAAAGCCTAAATCCTCTTTAGTTGTATTCGGTGGCGCCATAATAGTTAACATTATTCCAAGGGGTTCTACGCCACTGGATGCTATATCATTGCAAGAAATATGTACTGCCAAACTGCCAATATCCTTTATTGCTCCTGTAATGGGGTCCGTGCTCATTACGCAAACGTATTCTCCAAAATCTACTACTGCACAGTCCTCTCCAATATTTGGTCTAACAAGAACCTCTGGCCGTCTATGTTTAATATTAGAAAAAATAACTTCTTTTAGAATTTCTGTAGGTACTTTGCCTATTTCCATTTGTATCCCCCATCCTTGCTCTTTATACACAAATATTATATCACAAAACGTATTATTTCTCTTTACAAAACACTTTTTTCCATTCATTTAATTCCATTACCTTATGGTCGGAAACTATGTATAATATTTCAATGTCCTTTGGCTCAATAGCATGGAATATAAGTACTTCTGCATCGTACCCTTCCTTTAAATCCATTCGCCTATTTATATTTTCCTCAAAACTTAAAGATGTTTCCCAATATTCTTTTATTACATCCTTAGCCTCTCCGCTTATATATTTTTTTGCTCCATTGAACAAGTCAACTTCTTGCAAAATAAAAGGCTCATAAATTTGATTTGCTTTGCTTTCGTTAGCAATCCACGATTTTTTAGTATCTATTGTTAATGCCATTACTGCCGTATGAGAGTGAAAATTAGGCTCTATGCGATAGTTCATAGTGGCAAATATTGCTTTTTTTCGTTGCACCCAGGATGGGATATATGAAGGTTTCAATCTGTCAATAAAACAATGAAATTGATAATATTTATCTTCATAAGTAACCTTATCATCGTATCTAATTCCATGTAATAATATTTGATTTAAATCATTAATAGGTGCTATATGGTAAACCTTTCTTGTCTTTGAGTAATCAGCAAAAAACATCACGCTCTCTCCTTTTATATATTAAAGTTTTATGAATACAGTAAAATAACAATAATTGCATTACATTTTAAAGTCTTTTCTAGGCAAAATATGTAGTAGGAGGTGTTCTATTATGAATATGATTCAATGTATTAGTCCTTGTTTTTACGAGAAGGAAGGAGAATGTACTTTAACTCATATAACCTCAGTATCTAATATACAAGAAGAGCGTTGTCCATACTTTAAGGGCAAGAGAGAGGAGGAAGAAAAAAAAACTAATACCGTTAACTATTATTAGTATTTTTTATACTTATTATGTTTAAAACAGCTTATTTATATGGCAATTATATAAGTAAAAGCTCATCCTTAAATACTTACAGATGAGCTTATTTTTATTGTGGATATAACAAGGTTCCCAGGATCCATCTTAAGTCTTGATTGTGTTGATGGGTAGAATTTTTATTATTAGATTAAAAACATGGCTACAATAGTAGTTACTACCAATCCAGTTATTACAGGTATAAAGTTTCTACGTGCCAATTCCATAGGAGGTACATTGCAAATAGCCGCCGCTGGAATCAAACTCCACGGTACTATGGTTCCTCCTCCAACCCAAATAGCTCCTATTTGGCCAAGGGCACTTAATACAGCGATGCTTCCATTTACAGCAGTGCCAAATACCTTAGCCACTGCTCCTGCTAATGCTAAGCCCGAAAATCCAGAGCCATCAAGACCCGTAAGTCCTCCTATACCCATTTCCATCATAGCTACTGTAGGTCTATTCATAGGTGCTACGGATGCTAAAGCTGTACCAAGATCAGCTAGTATCCCCTGTGAGGCCACTGGCAAACCTTCAACTCCCATTACTTTAACGAAAGATCCCATATCTCCCATATAGAAAAATGCTGCAATTGGAATAATAGGTCCGAATATTTCTATTCCAAATACAAATCCAGACTTAATATAATCGGTTATGTGCTCTAATGCCTTCCCTTTATACTCTAATACGCATAATAATATTAATATTAGTACTGCTGTTCCTCCTATTAGTGCTGTAGCATCCCCTCCTGTTAATCCAAAGGTAAACATAGCTAAAATATCTAGCCCAAAGGCAATTGGCACTATAAATGCTGCAATTTTTGCTACGGGACTTGTTTTAGGATTAACTTCATCTATTCCCTTAATTATTTCATTATCGATTTTTAGTGTTCCGTTTTTCATATCTCTTTTTAACATAATATAGGCTACAGTAATAGTAACTATTGGCATAACTGCAAATAATAGTATGCCTTCACTCATAAGATTTGTTACGCTTATTCCCGCTGTGCTTGCTGTTATTGTAGGAGCTCCCTGAATAACAAAATCGCTTGATAGTGCTAATCCATGACCAAACAGATTAATAGCTACAGCAGCACCTATAGCAGGTAATCCTACCTTTAGAGCTACTGGCAATAGTACTGCTCCAATCAGTGCCGTGGCAGGTGAAGGCCAAAAGAACCAAGATACAAGAAGCATGACAATTCCAATAAACCAAAATGCTTGATTCGGTGTTTTTATTAGTTTTGTAATAGGTCTTATCATTAGCTGGTTTGCACCTATATCTTCTAACAATCTGGACATCGAGACTATAACAGAAATTATAAAAATAATCCCTAGTAATTCTACTCCTGCAACAACAAATGAATTGAATATACCTCCTGCTGCTCCTACAATTCCTTTTTTAGCAGCTAACCCCATAATAAATATTCCTATGATACATGGTATCAAAGTATCTCTTCTCATGATCATTACTGCAAGAACGACTAAAACTACTATTACGTATACCCAATGTACTAACGTTAATTCAACCATATGACTTCCTCCCTTCAAATGTTAGCGTCCTGTAGCAAAAAACATTCCTACTAATTTATGATATGAAGTAATAGTATGATGGTGATTATTAATTATCTTTTATAGAATATGTACACTTAAATGAACATTTATTTTATTTGAAGTTATTCATAAATATGTTAGAATGTAAATACAGAAATAACAAACGGAGGGTGTTTTAGTTGAAAATTAAGGGAAGTAAAACAGAAAAAAACTTATGGACTGCCTTCTCTGGCGAAAGTCAGACAAAAAATAAATATATGTTTTTTGCTAAAATAGCAGAAAATGAGGGTTATAGCGACGTGGCATCTGCTTTTAATGAAATAGCTAAACAAGAAGAGGATCATGCAAAAGCAATCTTTACATTTTTAAATGGTATTGGAGATACGAAGTCAAACTTAAAGCGATCTATTCAGGCGGAAAACTATGAAAGTAAAACAATGTATAAGGAATATGAGAAAGTTGCATTAGAAGAGGGTTTTTCAGAAATAGCTGCTTTTTTTGGAGAAGTGGCAAAAATCGAAGAAGAACATGAAATAAGGTATTCTAAACTACTTCAAAATATACTGAACAAATAAAAAATAAATCACAGCATAGGGTTACTTCCCATACTGTGGTTTATTTTTTTTAATATAATAAAATCCAAAGGAACCTAGAACTAATAATGATCCTACAAAATAAGAAACAATTTTAACTGCCGTATCATAGAAGAATCTTTCAGGAACCATTTGTATCAGCACATCTGTCTTAGGGTCTAATATCCATAAATCATTATTAAAAAATATAAGATGAAAATAGGTAAAATATTTATAAAAATCTATAGCCATTAGTATCAGTAGAATAACCAAAAGAACTATATTAATAATAGACGTATTTAATAAAGTTTTTGACAAGCTTCTTTTCCAATTTCTATCCGTTTTAATTATAAACAAAGAAATAATAAGTATTAAAGGGATGCTTAGATTGCGAATAAACCGTCCTTTTATAAAAAGTTCTTTAACATCTACCATATGAAGTATTTCTCTCTCACCAAATACCTCTCTTTCCTCTCCATTAATAACTGCCCTAGTATCTAATTCTTCTCTGTTATCTTTTAAATATAATAATACGTCCTCTATTGTATGTTGTAGATTTTTCATATCCATGCCTGTGGCTTCCGTAATATTATATTTAACAAAAGATTTATTATAGTGATTTAAGTTGAAAGCTACAATTTCTACAGAAGTAAATAAAAGTACAATTGATAATAAAATTCCTAAGGATATATAACTAATTTTCTTTAATAAATTCAAACTATTCACCTCTTTTTTATTAGATTTTATTTTCTTATTAATTATATCATCTTTATTTATTTCTTTTAATTAAATTATTGCCAGCACACATTCATCTGCATTTCATATTATAAAGTAAGCAAAAGATAATTATATGTTAATAAGGAGGTGAATTCTATGTCAAGTGCAGGCTTAGGTGGTATTTTTAATAACAATAGTAGCTTATTGTTTTTCTTCCTATTGTTAGTAATTATTTTCTGCAACTGCGGTATATTCAAAGGTTCTAACGATAGTCTATTATTCTTCTTCCTACTTCTTGTATTATTATTTGGCGGAAGAAGTTTCTGGGCATAGAATAAATCAGCTATTTAGCTGTACCTTTTAAATGGAGGTTGATGAGAATCATCAGCCTCCATTTTATATTTTATCTTTAATTTTAATATAATTATTATAATTTTTACATAAAACTATTGTTTATATCATAGCCTCAAATTCTTCTTCTGAAATAACTTTTAAATTAGTTTCTATTCCAGACTCTATAATCTCTCTAGCCTTATCTAGTTTTGATCCCGCAGCATCTCCAGCTAATACAAAATCTGTATTTTTACTAACACTCCCCGAAACTTTAGCACCTAACTTTTCAAGTAATTCTTTAATTTCTTTACGTCCGTATTTCTCTAAGGTTCCAGTTACAACAACTGTTTTTCCAGAAAAAATACTTTCCAGTTTTTCTTCTTCTTCAAATATCGGATTTACTCCTTCTTCTAGTAATTTTTCTATACTTTTTTTAATTTCTACATCCTCAAAGAAATCAATTATACTTTGGGCAACGATCTCTCCTACATCTTGTATCGTTATAAGTTCATCAAATTTGGCTTCCTCTACTGCCTTAAATGATTTATAATAATTAGCCAGATCCGTCGCAGTCTTTCTACCTACATTAGGAATTCCTAATGCAAATATAAATGCATCCAACTTACAATTCTTACTATTTTCAATTGCCTCTAAAAGATTTTTAGCTTTTTTATCTCCAAAACGTGGAAGATTAATTAAATTCTCATATTTAATTTCATATAAATCTCCTAAATCTCTTAAATCCAATTCTTCAAATAATTGTTCTGCAGTTTTTTCACTAAATCCTACGATATCCATAGCATCTCGACTAGCATAATGTACTATTCTAGATACTAGCTGAGGTTTACAGGATAATGAATTAGGACAGAAAATATGAGCGCCCTTTTCAACCACTTCGCTATGGCATGCTGGACAATACTCAGGCTTTTTAACATCTTTAGCTTCTTCACAGGTTTCATCAATTGCTCCCATAATTTCTGGTATAACATCGTTGGATCTTCTTAACCAAACTCTACAGCCTATTTTTACACCTTTGCGCTGAATATCATCCCAGTTATTTAAAGTTGCACGACTAACTGTAACTCCGCCAATATCTACTGCCTCTAGAACTGCTGATGGTGTTAGCTTTCCAGTTCTACCTACCTGCCATATTACATCCTTTAGCTCAGTTGTAACCTCTTCTGCTTCAAACTTAAAAGCCATAGCCCACCGTGGAAATTTTTGAGTGTATCCCAATAATCCTCTTGCTTCTATATTATTAACCTTTATAACCAGTCCGTCTGTTAAAAAGTCTAATCCTTTTGTTTCTTCCTTTATTCTATCTATCTCTTCTATAACCTCATTCATACTATTAAAGCTCTTTATATATTTATTTACAGGAAATCTATTGTCTTTTAAAAATTCTATTATTTCCATATGGGTACTAAATTCTATACCTTCATAATATCCAACGTTGTAGCAATATGCACTTAGTTTTCTTTTTGCTGTTACCTTTGGGTCTAGATTTCTAAGAGCTCCAGCAGCTGCATTTCTAGGGTTTTTGAGCGGTTCCTGGGCTGTTTTATTATACTCTTCGAGCACAGAAAGACCCATTAGTCCTTCACCCTGCACTTCTATTCTACCTTTGTAAGGTATTGTAAGAGGTATGGATTTAATGGTTTTTACTTGCTCTAAAATCTCTTCTCCAACAGTACCGTTCCCCCTAGTTGCAGCCTGAACTAGATTTCCATCCTGATAGGTTAGGTTTAATGTGAGTCCATCAAATTTATATTCTATAACATATTCTATAGGCAAATTGCTTCCTTCAAGCAATTTTCTGATCCTAATATCCCAGGCAATTAACTCGGTTGGTGTCTTACATTTATCCAAACTCCATAGAGATGCTAGATGCCGATGAGTTCGAAAGCCTTTTAGTGCTTCTCCTCCAATCCTAATTGTAGGAGAGTCTGGAAGTACTGTATTCGTTTCTTTTTCTAGAATTAATAATTGATCATAAAGATCATCATATTCCTTATCACTAATCGTTGGATCATCTAAAACATAATATTTATAGCTATATTCATTTAACTTATCTACTAACTTTCTCATCTCTTCCACTAGATTCTCTCCTTCACCAAATTTTTATGACCTAACCCGAGTTTATGACCTAACCCGTTTTGCAAAGCAAATCCATAGTAGGTCAAACGCAATGAGCACCAAATTTGCACGACCCACAGGAGTGAACAAATTTGCGTTGCGAAACTGCGAAGCTGCGTAACTATCCTACGATCTCAAGTTCAATAAATGTTGTTGCAATTTTTTTAATACCCGCATTTGGAAAGGCTATGGTAAGCATTTCTCCATTCATAGAAACTACTGTGCCCACTCCGAATTTTGGATGTTTAACTTTGTTTCCAGCTTTTACTTGTTTTATATTAATAGACTGTACATTTTCCTTTTTTTGATGCATCATAGCACCCGTAAATAATGGTGAGGTTTGCATCTCTCTTAAATCTTTTTTTCTATTGTAAGGCTTGTCCATGTGAATAAGTTCCTCTGGAATTTCATTCATAAACCTTGAGATCGCATTGGCACTAGTTCGTCCGTATAAGGTTCTGGTCATGGCATGACTCATATATAACTTTTCCCTAGCTCTAGTGATTCCTACATAGCATAATCTTCTTTCTTCCTCTTCGTTATTTTCCTGTAGAGACATAGAAGATGGGAATATACCTTCCTCCATTCCAGGTATGAAAACTATCGGAAACTCTAAACCCTTTGCACTGTGCAGAGTCATTAGAGTTACTGTGTTCTCGTCATCATCATCTCCATCCATCGTTGTTTCTAATGAAGTTCTCGCCAAAAACTCTTCCAGTGTTTTTATTTCTGCATTTTCATCAAAATCTTTCGTTACCGATAGAAACTCCTGTAGGTTTTCGATTCTACTCTCCGCTTCAATCTTATCCTCTGCCATTAGAGCTTCTACATATCCCGTTCCTTCATATATTTCCTTTACTATATCCGTAACTGTCATTTCATCCTTTTTCTCTCTTAAGGACATTATTAAACTAGTAAATTTACCTGTCTGAACCTTAACCCTAGTAGATTGATCAGACATTCTATCTACATCTAAGAGAGCGGCAAAGAAGCTTTCATTTTTTGCATCCGCATATTCATCAAACTTCTCTATACTTTTTAGACCGACTCCTCTTTTTGGAACATTTATAATTCGCTTAACACTTACATCATCTACTGGATTTTCAATCGTTCGTAAATAAGCTAGAATGTCTTTAATCTCTTTACGGTCATAAAAACGAGTACCACTATAAATTTTATACGGTATTGCTCTTTTCATTAACATTTCCTCTAATGCACGGGATTGTGCATTCGTACGATATAAAATAGCAAACTGTGAGTAAGGTCTATTTTCTTCATCATTCAGCTTTTCTATGGTGGATGCTACAAAACTAGCCTCATCATATTCATTATTTGCACGGTAGTATTGTATAATCTCTCCATCTTTATTATCGGTCCACAGTTTTTTCGACTTTCTATCTGTATTATTTGCTACTACCATATTGGCAGCATCTAAAATACTCTTAGTTGAACGATAGTTTTGCTCTAGCTTAACAACCTGAGTGTTCGGAAAGTCCTTCTCAAAGCCTAAAATATTTCTTATATCTGCGCCCCTCCAGCCATATATGGACTGATCATCGTCTCCAACAACACAAAGATTTCCATGACTTCTGGCTAGTAGACTAATTAAAGTATATTGGGCCATATTCGTATCCTGAAACTCATCTACTAGTATATATTTAAATTTGTTTTGATAATAATGTAAAACCGTAGGATTCGTTTGAAAAAGCTGTACTGTCTTCATTATTAAGTCATCAAAATCTAAAGCATTATTACTCCTTAGCTTATCCTGGTACATTCTGTATAGCTCTGATATTTTTTGATTTTTAAAGTCATTTCCAAATTCAGATAAATATTCATCTGGACCTATTAACTGATCCTTAGCTCTTCCTATTTCCCCTAAAACCATTCTAGGCTGGTACATTTTTTCATCTAAATTCAACTTCTTTAAACAATCCTTCATAACAACCTGTTGGTCCGTAGTATCATATATAACAAAGTTTTTATTGTAGCCTAATTTGTCTATTTCCATTCTCAAAATACGGACACAGGAAGAGTGAAAGGTACTTACCCATAAATCTCTATGGTAGTCTCCTAATAGAGATTCTACCCTTTCCTTCATTTCCTTAGCAGCCTTATTTGTAAAAGTAATAGCTAGGATATTATACGGCGATATACCTTTTTCTTCTACCAAATAAGCTATACGGTGTGTAAGTACTCTCGTCTTTCCACTTCCCGCTCCCGCCAATACCAAAACTGGACCTTCTGTAGTAAGTACAGCTTTTTTCTGCATAGGATTTAAAGTATTATATCTAGAATCTTCTTTATGTATTAAGTCCGAGTTTTCTTTTAAAATATCTTTTTCAACCATAACTATTTCACCCTTCGTATATACTTGAGAAAACGGCCTTTCTTTATAAAAATATGGACGGAAATCTTCTCAATTATTTCTTTTCTAAAATAGTATACCATATTTAGGTGTTTAATTCGAAATTCAGTTGATATTTGAATAAAAATATTTTAAGGCTCTAAGCATAGCTTAGAGCCTTAAAATTAGTCTTCTTTATCTTTTAAAGTTACGTCCTCTTTAGTTTCTTCTGTGATTTTATTAGCATGGGATTTAAACTCATTGATTCCCTTACCA
>JAEWHG010000069.1 GCA_023387935.1 Bacillota bacterium | reverse complement strand
AGTGTTGTTGTTTTGTATTGAACACACTATTTCTGTAGTGTGTTTTTTTAATGTATAAAACTGGACACCCTCAATCAAGCAGTAGGCTCATATTTAATTTTCATATGGGTCTTAAATATTTTAAATTACAGATATAGAGAGGAGAAAAAGAAATGAAAAAAAGAAGTATTTTAAGCATTATCTTAATTTTAGCAATTGCTATGTCCTTTGTAGGATGTACTACAAATCAGGAGGTAAATAAGGGTGGAGATCACACTGCCATAGAGCAGGATTCAGGAGATAATCCTAGTAAGGAAGCTAATGAAAATAACCCTTATCCAGAGTACGTATTAGAGGTAACAGACGAGACTGTTACATATATGAGTACTGAGGGAGAAATTACAGTAACTAAAAAACCAGAGAAAGTTGCTATACTTATGAACTCTTTTTTAGATTTATGGTATATGGCAGGTGGAGAAGCAATTGCTAGAGTAGATGGAACTACAAACGTTCCGGAGGAAGCTACGGATATAATGCAATTAGGTAAATTTAATGCTATCAGTGTTGAGCAGCTTGTTGCTCTTGAGCCAGATCTAGTGATTATGTCTTCCACAGTAAGCTCTCAGCTGGATATGATCCCTATTCTTAAAGATAATGGAATAGAGTACGCTCCTATAAGTGGAAATATTGCACCATATCAATCTTTTCAAGAGAACTTATATCTGTTTACACAAATATTGGATAGACAAGATATTTTTGATAATGAAATAGCTAAAATAACTAAAGATGTGGAAGAGACCATAGGTAAGGTAAAAGATGTAGAAGATAAACCTACTGCTGTTATTTTATTTGCATCTACGAGCAAGGTTCAAACAGAACTATCAAATTCACTTACAGGAGAAATGGCAGACTTATTAGGAGTTGTAAATGTAGTATCGGATATTCCAATAGATGGGGCAAATAAAATAGATTTCAGTATGGAAAGACTTGCAGAGGCTGACCCTGATTACGTATTAATTACAACTATGGGAGATGTAGAGAAATGTAAGGAAAGAATAGAGCAGGATGTAGTTTCAAATGATGCATGGGCAAGTTTAACTGCAGTAAAAGAGGGAAGAGTGCATTATTTACCTAAGGAGCTTTTTATGTATAGACCAAATGCAGAGTACCCAACAGCCTTCGAAGAACTTGGGAAAATCGTATACCCAGAGGTGTTTTTAGGTGAATAATAGTTCTGCTATAGAGGTACAGAAAAATCACACATATAAAATTACAATAATATTTGTACTTGCATTCATAATGATCGTATCTTTCTTAATAAGCATAGGTTTGGGAGTGTATAAAATATCTATAAAAGAGGTTTTACAGGCTATTTTTGTAGACAAGGAAGGACTTAGCAGGAATATTATATGGAAAATCCGTGTACCTAGAACTTTAATTGCAGGTATCGTAGGAGTGTGTTTGTCTCTATCTGGAGGTATATTGCAAGGGGTTATGAGAAATCCCCTTGCTTCCCCCAATATAATAGGAGTTTCCTCTGGTGCAGGACTAGCGGCTAGTATAACCTTGGTATTACTCCCTAACTATTCTTATTTATTAACTCCTATGGCATTTATAGGTGCCTTTGCAGCAACTTTATTTATATATACGCTCTCTTGGAAGGATGGAATAAATCCACTTAGAATGATTCTTTCAGGTACAGCAATGTCATCCCTAATAGGCGCAATAATAAATACAATTCTTATATTTTACCCTGACCGTGTTCAAAATACCCTTGGTTTTACAATCGGTAGTTTAGCAGCAAAAAGCTGGATACATTTTAGACTGGTATGGCCATATGCCTTAGTAGGATTCATATTAACTATACTAATGGCTAAAAAAATAAATATATTGATGCTAGGAGATGAAATTGCATCTAGTCTAGGACTTAATGTGGAAAGAGTTAGAATGATCTTAATCATCATATCATCTTTACTGGCTGCAAGCTCTGTAAGTGTAGTAGGTATGTTGGGCTTTGTTGGATTAATAGTTCCCCATATAACCAAACTGATCATAGGCTCTGATTACAGATATTTATTTCCTGCCAGTGCTTTGTTTGGTGCATCCTTAATGATGATATGTGATACCATTGCAAGAACCATAGTAGAGCCAATGGAACTGCCGGTAGGAATAATAATGGCAATTATAGGAGCACCTTTTTTCTTATACTTGCTTAGAGGAGGGTTGAAAAATCGTGCTAAAGGTTAAGAACTTATCTTTAGGATATGATGACTCAGTAATAGTAAACGATGTATCCTTTGATATTCCAAAGAATAGTATAACGACGATAATAGGGCCTAATGGATGTGGAAAATCTACAATATTAAAGGCCCTTTCTAAAAATAAAAAACCGATTAATGGGGATATTCTTTTTCAGGATAAGAGTATAAATAATATGGAAACCAAACAGTTAGCAAAAAAAATGTCAATTCTTCCCCAGAGCCCTAAGGTGCCCGATGACTTTACAACAAGAGATTTAGTAGGGTATGGTAGATATCCTCATCTTAATTGGACTGGAAGACTTACTAAAAAAGATCATGAAGTAATTGATTGGGCTATAAGAGAAACTAAGCTGGAAAAGCTCCAGCATAGACACGTATCCACTATGTCTGGTGGAGAAAGACAGAGGGCATGGATCGCTATGGCACTGGCACAACAACCTGAGATTTTGCTTTTAGATGAACCTACTACATTTTTGGATATATGTCATCAATTTGAACTTTTAGAGCTAGTTAAAAAGCTAAACAAAGAAATGGGAATCACAATCGTTATGGTACTGCACGATTTAAATCAAGCAGCTAGATATTCGGAAAAAATAATCGTTGTTAAGGATGGAAAGAAATATAGGGAAGGAAAACCTAGGGACATTATAAGCAAGCAAGTACTAGAAGATGTCTTTAATATAGAAGTGAATGTATTAGAAGATAAGGATAATAATTGTCCCTATTTTATTCCAAAAAATATAAAAATGGGGGAAAAATTTAATGAAGATAGATTACCTTCGGGGATTATTGAAATACGAAATGCCTCAGGAGCTAAGTAATAAAATTATTAGTTTTATTGATGCGTATAGTGGAAATCCTGACGAAGAAAAACTACAAATTTTTATAAAAGAGGTTAGAGCTAAAAGAAGCTACAAACTTCCCAGGGAAGAAATAGAGTGGTATCCTACAATACTCAAGGATCAATGTACTAACTGCTACATCTGCTATGAGTTTTGTAAAAGAAAGGTCTATGCTTTAGATGAAAATCATCAGGTTTATGTGGATAAACCCTATGAATGTGTCATGATGTGCTGTGGATGCAAAAAAAAATGTAGTAATGGAGCCATAGAGTTTCCCAATAAAGAAGAATTCCAAAAATACATTTATTATAAATAATGGAGATGAGCAAATGATTCGTGTAAGTTGTTTAACAAAAAAGTTTGGGAACAAAACTGCCGTAAATAACTTAAGCTTTAATATAGATACAGGATTAATATATGGCCTATTGGGTCCAAATGGAGCAGGCAAAACAACAACATTTCGTATGCTAGTCACACTTCTAAAACCTGATAGTGGCAATATCGAAATAAACAATAAAGAAATTAGTAGAGATAATGTAGATATAAAGAAAATGATCGGTATGGTTTCTCAGCATTTTAGTATGCACAATGAAATGAGTGTGTGGGAAATAATGGAGCTCCATGGCAGATTGCACTCCATAAATAAAGAGGTCAGAAGAGAGAGAATAGATGAATTATTAAAATTTGCAGACCTATATGAAGAGCGAGATAAAATCGCTAAAAAGCTATCTGGAGGGATGAAAAGAAAGCTCATGATAATGAGAGCGATACTCCATAAACCCAGAATATTATTTTTAGATGAGCCAACAGTTGGATTGGACCCTTTAAGTAGAAGAAATATTTGGTTTCTACTGGAAAAGCTTAGAGATGAGGGCATAACAATAATATTAACCACTCATTATATAGAGGAAGCAGAAAAGCTATGCGACAAGGTTCTTCTTATTAATCACGGGCAAAAAATAATGGAAGGAGTACCTAAAGATTTAATTCTAAGCACAGGAGAATATACTGTTGAAGTGTTTAGAAATATAGACCCTGAATATTATTTCTTCAAAAGTAAAAAAGAGGCACTGGATTTCACCGCAAATATTGAAAGTAAATATGTGGTTAGAAAGAGTAGTTTAGAGGATGTTTTTATAGAGATCAATAAAGAAGAAGGTGTGAGCTTTGGATTTTAATGCAGTTTTGTGGGAAGAATGGATCGTTTTTACGAGAAGATTTTGGAAAATAACATCGAGTGCTTTAGTAAGCCCGTTGTTATATATGATCGCTTTCGGCTGGGGCATGGGAAAGGATGTATATGTTAACGGCTATCCATATATTAATTTTATGGTGCCTGGAATTATAGCAATGACCACTATGAACACAAGCTATTCAGCTGTTGCAGTTCTTCTAAATATTAACAGAATATATGATAAAACCTTTGAACAATTTTTGATAGCGCCTATATCTGTATATCGGTATGTAACCGCTAAGATTCTAGCTGGAACCTTAAGAGGTATGTATGCTGGTTTTATTATACTCACAGTTTCATTTTTAGCAGGTGTACATATAAAAGTAAACTTTATGTTCTTATTAATAATGTTTATGAACGGGCTTGCTTTCTCTTGTTTAGGTTTTTATGCTGCCTTATCTGTAGATTCTCATGCCGATATGAATAGATTCAGTACATATATTTTAACACCGATGACATTTTTATGCGGGACTTTTTTTTCGCCAGATAATATGCCAGTAATGGTAAAGAAAATAATATACGCTTTACCACTTACCCATGCTAGTGGAGGTCTTAGAAGTATAGCCACAGTAGGATCAGCGCAATGGACAAATGTAATTGTATTATTTGTATATTTTATTATTTTATTTGTATTATGTATTAAAAAATATAATAGCGTAACGGCTTAATAAAGAAAGGCGGATATCTATGAAGAAAAATGCCGTAATTGCTATAGGTTTTAGTGTAAGTTGGGAGGTGGAGTATGTTTAAAATAGTATATTTTACTGCTGTAGAAACATATCTATCTATTCTAAATAAGGCGTATAAAGAAGTAAAAGATAGAGACATGGAAGTAAAGGTATTTACAAGAAGAAATCTGACTACCAAATTGGAGCAAGACGAGTTAAAAGAACATTTGAAGGATGCAGATGTTTTTATAATACAGTTAATGGGGGATGAACATAGCTTCCCTAACAGCGAGTACTATCTAAATAGCATCTCCGAAAATACTAAAGTATATATTCATAGTACAACATTATCTGGCAATGAATTTGCTAAAAAGTTTAGCAATATAGAAGTGAAGGTTACCAAAAAAATATTTCAATATATAACAAGCAGCGGAAAAGTAAATTTTATAAACTTATTTAAATATTTAAATTATAGTTTTGGCAATGGTGAACTGGATTTTCATGAGCCAATGGAATTGCCATGGGAGGGAATATATCACCCCACCCATGGCAATTGTTTAAATATAGATGAGTATTTAGAAAAAGTATACGATCCAGATAAGATTACAGTAGGATTAAGTTTTTATAGGAATCATTGGCTGAATGAAGACTTACATTTTATAAATACGTTTATTAATAGTATAGAAGATGCTGGAATGAATGCACTTCCAGTCTTTGTTTCTGCATATAAAAATTCTGAAATAAAAAACCTAGGCTTATCTAATGTATACAAAAAATTTTTTATGAAGGAAGATAAATTGCTGATAGATATTTTAATTAATACAACGTTTTTCTCCAATAGCAAAATAGGCGAGGATCAACAAACGTATTTAAACACCCTAGATGTACCAATACTACAGGTTCTTTTAAATTCAGAAACAAGAGAGCAATGGGAAAAAGAGATTTATGGATTAAACCCAGTATCAATCTCAATTAATATAGCGATGCCTGAATTTGATGGCGTAATTATTTCTGTACCTGCAGCTTTTAAGGAACTTAAACAGGATACGGATAGTTTAATAAATTTTGTAGAATATACTCCAGATGAAGAAAGAATAAATAAAATTGTTAGAATGGCTAAGAGCTATGGGATATTGAGGAAACTTCGAAATAAAGATAAGAAGGTAGCCATAATATTACATAATTATCCTGCTAAAAATGAAAATATAGGCTGTGCATATGGTCTGGATACTCAGCAAAGCGTTATAAATATATTAAAAGAACTAAAGCGTGAAGGATATTATGTAGAGCATATTTACGAATCATCTAAAGAGCTTATGAATAAGATTTTTGAAAGGGCAACATGCCATGAAGATTGGAATAACGAAATTAAGATAAGACGAAGCTATTCTTTACATCAGAAGGAGTATGAAAATAGTTTCCTATCATTAGATAAATCCTTGCAAAATAAAATGGTAGAGGAATGGGGAATTCCACTAGGTCAGAATATGGTATCTGAAGAGAATCTAATTATACCAGGAATTATAAACGGGAATATATTCATTGGAATTCAGCCAACTAGAGGATTTGCTTTTGATTCTTCAAAGATATATCACAGCCCTGATATTACTATGCCACACCACTATTATGGATATTATCAATGGATAAAAAATGTATTTGGTGCCAATGCAGTAATACATATGGGCAAACATGGATCATTGGAATGGCTTCCAGGAAAGGCTGTAGGCTTATCTAATACATGTCAAAGTGATGCTGTAATTGACGACCTACCAAATATTTATCCTTATATCATTAATAATCCTGGCGAAGGGACTCAGGCAAAAAGAAGGAGCTTTGCTTGCATAATAAGTCATTTAGAGCCAGCAATGGAAAGGGCAGATACATACGATAATTTGGCAGAACTTGAAGGTAAAATAGAAGAATATAATGAATCAAAGAATTATCAAATGGAGAAGGCATTGTTAATAGAAGGTGAAATAGAAGAATTAATTATTAAAACAGCATTGGATAAAGATTTAGATGTTGAATCAAACAGTTTTGAAGAAAAGTTAGAGAAGATACATGGATATTTACATGAGATAAAAGATACCCTTATTAACAACGGACTGCATACACTAGGCGAATATCCTATGGGTGAAGAGCTTACTAAGTTTGTGATAGCTCTGACTAGACTATCGAATGGAGAAGTCCCTTCTTTAAGAGAAGAAATAATTAAAAGTATGGGATATACTTTGGATGAATGCTATGAATTTAGAGGTAGTGTACACTTTGGCTTAAAAACAGGTGGTCAGATTATTGATGAAGCAGATACCATAGGTATTAAAATAATAAATTCTGTTTTAGAAGGTAATGAAATAGAGGATATAGATCAACTTGTGGCTAGTTATTGTAAAGACAATAAAGAAAATATAATGGTAGTGATAAATTATATTATAGATCAATTACTTCCTAATATAGAAAAAACAACGGATGAAATTGATCATATCATAAAAGCTCTTGATGGTAGATTTGTAAGTCCAGGGGGTTCTGGAGCGCCTACAAGAGGACAGGCAGATATCCTGCCTACAGGAAGGAATTTCTATACAGTTAATCCATTTGCAATTCCAAATAAATCAGCATGGGAAACTGGAAAAAAACTAGGGGATGATTTATTAAAAAGATATGTTTCTGAAAATGAAAGTTATCCCGAGAACATTGGTATTGTACTGTGGGGAAGCCCTACTATGAGAACAAAGGGTGACGATATATCTGAAATTATGTATTTAATGGGAGTAAAACCAATATGGCAAAAAGGAACTACTACAATTAGAGGATGGGAAATTATCCCTCTAGAGGAATTGAAACGACCAAGAATTGACGTTACAGTAAGAGTAAGTGGATTTTTTAGAGACGCCTTTGCTAATATTATGGAGTATTTAGATGGTATTGTACAGGAATTAGCTTTTCTTGATGAACCCCATGATATGAATTATATAGCTAAGCACGTTGCTGAAGATATGGAGGACTTAAAAAGTAAGGGAATATCTTCTAAAGAGGCAAAGGAAAAATCCTTATATAGAATATTTAGTGCAAAGCCTGGAGCCTATGGAACAGGAGTTAATACATTGATCGATGAGAAAAATTGGGAAAGTCAGGAGGATCTTGCCAAGGTTTACCTTGAATGGGGTAGTTATGCATATGGGAAAAACAATCATGGAAAGCAGTCAAAGGATATGTTCCAAAAAAGGTTATCTAGGTTAGATGTTGCTGTAAAAAATATGGATACAAAGGAAACGGATATATTTGCCAACGATGATAATTATGCCTATCTTGGAGGAATGCTAAGTGCTATTAAAGTTTTTAGAGGAAAAGCTGTGGAGGGCATGATTGGAGACTCGTCAGATCCAAGTAGAACTAAGGTAAGAAGTCTATCAGAGGAAGTAAAATTTGTACTAAGAAGTAAAGTATTAAATCCAAAGTGGATAAAGGGACTTCAAAATCATGGATTTAAAGGCGGTACAGATATTTCAAGATCCATAGATTATATATTTGGATGGTCTGGAACAACCAATGTAATAGATGACTGGGATTATGAACAATTAACAGAAAAATTCATATTCGATAAGGACTTTTCTGATTGGATACAAGAAAATAACCCTTATGCAAGACAAAACATTATAGAGAGAATGCTTGAAGCAATTCAGAGAGGTCTATGGAATGCAGATGAGGAAACTAAGGAAAAGATAATAAAAGAGTACCTTGCAAATGAAGGACTTCTGGAAGGAGCTGAATATATTGATAAATAAAAAATCATATCCCTTTACAGCAATCATAGGGCAAGAAAAAATGAAAAATGCCTTAATCTACAATATAATAAACCCATCCATAGGAGGACTTCTAATAAGAGGAGAAAAGGGTACTGCTAAATCAACGGCAGTGAGAGCTTTAGCAGATTTACTGCCCCTTAGAAATCAAGCTGAAGGATGTTTATTCCAATGTGATCCAGAGGATGACATGAATTACTGTGATGATTGCAGGAGAAAAAGAGAAGAAGGCAACATAAAGGTAATTGAGGAAAAAATGAAGGTCATCGATTTACCTATTAATGCTACGGAAGATCGGGTTGTGGGCACGCTGGATATTGAATATGCAATAACGGAAGGCAAAAGGAGAATAGAGCCAGGTGTTCTAGCATATGCAAATAGAAATATATTGTATGTTGACGAGGTCAATTTATTGGATGACCATATCGTAGATTTATTACTGGATGCAGCTGCAATGGGCGTTAATACAATAGAAAGAGAAGGAATATCCTATGTGCATCCATCCAAATTTATTATGGTAGGAACGATGAATCCAGAAGAAGGCGACTTGAGACCTCAGCTTCTGGATAGATTTGGTTTAATGGTGGATATTGTAGGAGAAGAAAATATAGAAAACAGAGTAAACATAGTAAAAAGACGAATGGCATATGAAAAAAATGAAGAAATTTTTTGCCAAAGCTATGAAAAGCAACAGGAAGCATTAAAGGAAAAGATTATGAAAGCTAAGGAAAGCTTATCTAAAGTATTTATCAGTGATGAAATAATAGAACTAGCTGCTAAACTAAGCATAGAATTAGGTGTTGATGGGCATAGAGCTGATATCACTATGATAAAAACAGCAACTACAAAGGCGGCCTTTGAAGGTCGTATAAATATAGAGAAAGAAGATCTTGTTTATGCCGCAGAATTAGCTTTACCTCATAGAATGAGAAGAAAGCCCTTTGAAGAGAGTAAGTTAAGCTTTGAAAGGATACGAGAAATTGTTGGCTAAATTTCCTATGACTGCTGTAATAGGGCAGGAGAAAGTGAAAAAGGCTTTGCTACTCAATATGATTAATCCAGCTATTGGTGGCGTAGTTATAAGCGGTCATAGAGGAACGGCTAAATCTGCTATTGTTAGAGGGCTATCCTATGTTATAGAAGATATGGATATCGTCGATGTGCCACTAAATATAACAGAAGAAAGCTTAGTAGGTGAAATTGATATAGAAAAAACTCTAAAAATAGGTAAAAAAATTTCTTCTAAAGGGCTCCTTGAAAGAGGTAAGGGAAATATAATCTATTTTGATGAGATCAACCTTATGCCAGAGAGTATATTATCCATAGTATTTGAATCCCTCTTTAATACTACGGACAATACCATACTTGTAGGTACTATGAACCCAGAAGAAGGTAGCTTGAGTAATCACTTCTTAGATAAAATAGGACTATATGTAGAATGTAATACAATAGAGGATTATTTACAAAGAAAAGAAATAATAAAAAATAATTTAGAATATGAATATAATCCATATAGCTTTATAAAAAATCAAAAAAATAATATAGAAGATGTGAAAAAAAGCCTTTCAACTGCAAAAAATATTTTTAAAAAAATATCGGTAAATGATACTCATATTAGAACAGCTGTGGAAATATCAAAGGAATGTGGATGCCAGGGGCATCGGTGTGAGATATTGCTTTTGGAAACGGCAAAGGCTATAGCTGCCTATAATATGAGGAAATACGTTTCTCTTGAAGATATACAGGAAGCCTCTGAGTATGTTTTGCCCCACAGAATGAGGGAGAACCCTCATGACCATAGTAAGGAGAATATGCAAGATGATAGTAATAAGTCCAATAACCCCAATGAACCTAGTGAATCAGATAATTCAAATGAATCAAATGAACAGAGCCAATCAAATAGAGAAAATGACACGAATTCACAGGATGAATCAAATACAGGGAATATAGAAAACGAAAAACCATCTAAGAATAATATAGATGATGGAAGCTACGAGAAGGAAGAAGTTCAATCACCTATTGATTTTAAATATTCTATAAAACTATTGGACAAAGAAAAACATAAGAGCACTCCTTTGAAAAACCAAGGTACGGGTAAAAGAATTAAAACAATTACAAACAAAGCTCACGGAAGATATATAAAATATAGGATACCAAATGGTAGGATTAAAGATATCGCCTTTGATGCAACCATAAGGGCAGCAGTTCCATACCAAAGATATAGAAGAAAAAATAATCTTGCCATCGTAATAAAGAAAGAAGATTTAAGGGAGAAGGTAAGGCTAAAAAGAACAGGAACTAGCATATTATTCGTAGTAGATGCAAGCGGGTCCATGGGCGCATTTAAAAGAATGGAAGCAGTAAAAGGTGCTGTTATATCCATGCTTATGGACGCATATCAGAATAGAGATAAGGTAGGTGTTATTGCTTTTCGAAAGGATCGTGCTGAGCTTCTATTGAATATAACTAGAAGTGTAGATTTAGCAAAAAAGAGATTAGCAGAACTACCTACAGGAGGTAGAACCCCTTTATCGGAGGGTTTAAAAAAAGCATATTCTATTGTTCATGAAGAGATGTATAAAGATATAAATCAAGAGCCTATAGTTGTAATCATATCCGATTTCAGACCGAATTATAGTATAAATAGTAAAGAACCTGTAGAAGAGACTATGGAAGAGGCAACAAGAATAAAATCTTTGGGATGCAAAACCATAATCATTGATACAGAAAAAGGATTTATTAAGGTGGGAATAGGCAGAAAAATTGCAGATATTATGGGAAGCAAGTATTATAAATTAGACGATTTTAATGATAATATAATCGAAGATATTGTTAGATTTAATAAGATGTAAAATAGGAGGTACCTAGTCTAGTGGCAAGAGAAACAACCCATGTGGAAATGTCTCTTGTGGTCTACTGTGACTGCTATATTTAAATAAGCAAAAAAGACCTAAATTCTGGTAGCATCTAGGTCTTTTTTTATATAAAATTAAGGAGGAGCAAATTAGATTTTTCGGATAAGCAATTTATTATTTTGATAGTCCTCGGAGATATTTACGTCTTTTAAATTGATATATAAAT
>JAEWHG010000212.1 GCA_023387935.1 Bacillota bacterium | reverse complement strand
CTCCCATTACAAAGGTTGAAATAGCTATTAATGAGTAGAACCAACCTCTAGTCTGGTCTATACCTTCACAGATATAATCTGCTGGGAATAGCTCGTTAAAGTTCTCTTTATTTTCAAATGGATAATGATGTTGCGCAAATGGCATAGCTCCACTATCAAACCAGCAGTCTATTACGTCTAATACTCTCGTCATTGTTCCATTACATTGATCACATTTTAAATGTACATCATCCACATATGGTCTGTGCAATTCAATTGTTTCGTCTATATTTTCTATAGATTTTTCAACTAACTCTTTTCTAGACCCAACAGATGTAATATGTCCACAGTCACACTTCCAAATATTAAGTGGTGTTCCCCAATAACGGCTTCTTGAAATAGCCCAATCGTTTAGATTATCTAACCAGTTACCAAAACGTTTTTCTCCAACAAAATCTGGGAACCAGTTTACAGAGTTATTATTTTCTATTAGCTTATCTTTAAGCTTAGTCATTTCAATATACCAGCTTGGTTTTCCATAATATAAAAGTTCTGTGGAACATCTCCAGCAATGTGGGTAGTTATGGGCAATTTTTTCCTTATGGAATAGTTTGCCTTCAGCGGCTAACCATTTAATAATATCCACATCGCATTCCATAACGAATCTGCCTTCCCATGGAGTGCCTACATATTTTCCTTCTTCATCTACAGGTTGAAGTACAGGTAAATTATATCTTCTTCCTGTTTGATAGTCATCCTCACCAAATGCTGGAGCAGAGTGAACGATTCCTGTACCATCTTCTGTAGTTACATAATCTGCTAATGTAACAAAGAATGCTTTTTTATCTGTTTTTACAAATGGCATTAATTGCTCATATTCCACATATTCTAGGTCTTTACCTTTAATTTTTTCAATAACCTCAAATTCTTCCCCAAGTACTTTTTTAGATAAATTTTCTGCTAAATAATAAACTTTACCATCGGCAGCCTTTGCTTTTATATAGGTTACTTCTGGATGTACAGTAAGTGCAACGTTAGCAGCTAATGTCCAAGGTGTTGTTGTCCATGCTAAGAAATATTCATCCTTATCTTTTAATTTGAAAGGAGCAATCACTGTATTAGACTTTATCTCTTTATATCCTTGAGAAACTTCGTGGGAAGCTAAACCTGTTCCACAACGTGGGCAGTATGGTAAAATTTTATGTCCTTCATAAATATATCCTTCTTTAAAGAATTTATCTAATATCCACCATACAGATTCTATATAATTGTTATCCAGTGTGATATATGGATTATCTAAGTCAATAGCATATCCCATTCTCTTTGTCATTTCTCTCCATTGCTTTTCGTAGGTAAATACTGATTCTCTACATTTTTCATTAAACTCTGCAATTCCATACTTCTCTATGTCCTGCTTGCTAGAAAGCTTTAACTGTTTTTCTACTTCGATTTCTACTGGAAGTCCATGTGTATCCCATCCAGCTTTTCTTTTTACTTGGTATCCCTGCATCGTTTTATATCTACAAACCCAGTCCTTCAGGGTTCTAGCCATAACGTGATGTATTCCAGGCTTACCATTGGCTGTTGGTGGTCCTTCGTAAAATACAAATGGTGTTTTTCCTTCTCGAGTTTCAATACTTTTATCTAGTATATTATTTTCTTCCCAATATTTAGAGATTTGTTTTTCTCTTTCCGCAATTGGTGCATTTGATAACGGCTTAAATCCTTTCATTTATATCATCCTTTCCTTGTTGTAATTAATAGAACCTTTAAAATTTATTATTACTTGATTATTAACATATTCCCGCAGTCTCACAACTCAAATTTGTTCACTCCCGACCGTCGTGCAAATTTGGTGTTCGTTGCGTTTGACCTACCAACAATTTGCTATGCAAATTGGGTTAGGTCATAAAAAAGTCCCTAAGTCAAAAGACTTAGGGACGAATTTCTCGCGGTACCACCCTGATTATAGACAAAAGATATTATTAAAATATGATATCTTTGAATCTATCACTCAATGCATGTAACGTATGCTTACGAAAAATCCTACTACTATTTCAGATTTTTGGCTCCGAGGTGATATTCATAAAAATATCTGTCATAATCTTTCACCATCCGATTATGTCTCTAAAAGCAGATTTTTTTATTACTAGTCTCTTCTACACCTATAAAATATTCTATTTTTATGTTTTATTATACATTTGAAGTATGTCTAAAGTCAAGTCTAATTATTCAAAACTTTTAATAACTTTGTAGAATATTCTCAATTATTATATCCTTTTGAGGAAGATTCGTATGTTTATTTTCATCATTAAGATTCTTAAATGCAACAGCTAGCATCAGCTTAATCCGATTTAACTGGTTAACCTCACTAGCACCAGGATCATAGTCAACAGCAACAATATTTGACTTAGGGTATCTATTCTTAAGCTCTTTAATCATACCCTTACCTGTTACATGGTTAGGAAGACAAGCAAAGGGCTGCATACATAGCAAATTAGGAGCTCCACTTTCTATTAACTCTATCATTTCAGCAGTTAAAAACCATCCCTCTCCCGTTTGATTTCCTAATGAAAGAATTTTAGATGCACTTTTTGCAAGTTCTTCAATTGATTTTGGCGCTTCAAATCGATAGCTTTTTTCAAGTGCCATTTTCATTTCTCTTCGGTATAATTCTATGATTTTTATAACTATAAGTCCTGCAACTTTAGCTTTTTTACTTCCAGATAGATACTCATTTTTAAAGCTATTATTAAATGCACAGTAAAGTATGAAATCTGTAAGATCTGGCATTACAGTTTCAGCACCTTCTTCTTCTAAAATATCCACAATATTGTTATTCGCTGTTGGATGGAATTTTACTAAAATTTCACCTACTAATCCTACCCGTGGTTTTGATATATCCTTGATCTCTAGATTGTCGAAGTCATATACAATATTCCTTACATTTCTTCTAAACTCTTTATAGTTTCCTTTTTCAACTGCTTTTTTACATACTTCTGCCCATTTTTCATATAAAATATTAGTAGACCCTGGTATTTTTTCATATGGTCTAATCCTATATACAACTCTCATAAATAAATCTCCGTAAAGTAAGGCCATTATGCTCTTATGAAGGAGACTTGGCGATAATGTAAAGCCAGGATTTTTCTCTAATCCTCCTGCATTTAGGGATATTACAGGAACATGGCTTAAACCTACATCTCGAAGTGCTTTTCTTAAAAATCCAATATAGTTTGTAGCTCTACAACCTCCACCTGTTTGTGATATCATTACAGAAATATTATTGGTATCATATTTTCCAGATTTCAAAGCTTCTATGATCTGGCCAACCACTATAATAGATGGATAACAAGCATCATTATTTACATATTTCAAGCCTTCCTCTACTGCACATTTATCTACAGAAGGTAGTATTTCTAAATTATATCCAGAAGCCTTGAAGGCGCATTCCAAAAATTGAAAATGAATTGGCGACATCTGTGGCACTAAAATTGTATGGTTTTTCTTCATTCCCCTTGTAAATAAGACCCTCTTATCTGGACTTTCTAGCTCTTTCGGCTTAAACCCATTTCTATTTCTTTCTTCAATAGCTGCCTTTAAGGATCGAATTCTAATTCTAGCTGCGCCTAAATTGTTTCCTTCATCAATTTTTAGTGTTGTATATATTTTACCCCATCGTCCTAGTATTTCCTTTACTTCATCCGTTGTAACAGCATCTAATCCGCATCCAAAGGAGTTGAGCTGAATCATTTCAATATTAGGCTCCTGTGCTACAAAGCTAGCAGCGGCATATAGACGTGAGTGGTAAACCCATTGATCCACTACGCCTAAAGGTCTCTTTACATTACCTAAGTGTGCAACTGAGTCCTCTGTTAAAACAGCGATGTCAAAAGATGTAATAAGTTCTGAAATACCATGGTGTATTTCCGGATCTATTTGGTAAGGTCTTCCTGCTAATACGATCGCTTTTTTACCTGTAGCTTTAATATATTTTAATACTTCCTCGCCTTTATTCCTAATATCCTGCTTAAATCTTGCATCTTCCTCCCAGGCCTTATCTACTGCATGATCTATTTCTGTCTTAGAAATATCCATAAATTTAAATTCTTCTAAAAGACGTTTTTTAAGTCTCTTTTTATCATCTAATGGAAGGAAAGGATTCATAAATAAGATGTCTCTTTCCTTTAATATTTCCATATTGCTTTTAATAACCTCTGGATAGGATGTTACAATTGGACAATTGTAATGGTTATCCGCTCCCGGTTGCTCTTTTCTCTCATAAGGAATAGAAGGGTAGAAAATGAATTTTAATCCTTTTTCTACAAGCCCCATTATGTGTCCGTGTACTAACTTTGCCGGATAACATACGGACTCTGAAGGAATTGTTTCTATACCTTTTTTAAATAATTCCTTAGATGATCTAGGAGATAACTCTACTCTAAAGCCTAAATCTGTAAAGAACGTAAACCAAAATGGATAATTTTCAAATTGGTTCAACACTCTAGGAATACCTACGCTGCCCCTTTTGGCTTCATCTATTTTTAATGGTTTATATCCAAATACTCTTTTATATTTATAATCATATACATCTGGTATGGCTTCTTTTTTCTTTTCAATACCAGCACCACGTTCGCAGCGATTACCAGTAATAAACTGTTTTCCGTCAGAAAAATTGTTAATGGTTAATAGGCAGTTATTACCGCATAATCCGCATCGCCTAGTACTAGTTTCCATGTCAAAATTTCTTAGGTTTTCTTCTGCAAGAAGAGTGGTCTTAGTTCCCTCTACATATCGTTCTCTAGCAATTAAGGCAGCTCCAAAGGCACCCATAATACCTGCTATATCCGGTCTTACAGCCTCTCTTCCAGATATTAACTCGAAGGCTCTTAATACGCCATTATTTAAGAAGGTTCCTCCTTGGACAATTATTTTTTCTCCAAGCTCCTTAGGATCTCTAATTTTAATTAC
>JAEWHG010000146.1 GCA_023387935.1 Bacillota bacterium | reverse complement strand
GGTATCTTACTGCACAAATCGCAGTCTTTAGGTGCCATCCAATCTGTGAATGATATCTTTTCTAATTCATAAATATCAGGCGGTTGCTCATATATCTCAACAAAATCCTCTATGGCCTCTTCTAAATGTTCCCCGCACACCACATACATTTATAACCAACTCCATCTTAATCAAGTTTTTCATACAATTATTAAAATATATTACTTATAGTATTTGTTAAAGTAAATAATTAATTCATATATTGAAAAATATACCAATTATTCTAATATTATTTTAATTATATAGTATAAATTTAAATAATTCAATTAATTTATTCTATAGAAATAAAACTCCTTCAATTTTACCCTATAATTGCATCAAAACCTAGTTCTCATGCCCTATATAAATAAGAAGATAGACATTCTAAAGAACATCTACCTTCTTATGATATTTATAAATTATTCAAAAACTACATCTATCTTTACTTCTTCATTGTTGCGTAAAACAGTTACTGTTGCCTTATCACCAGGTCGATAATTATAGAGAACCTTAACTAAATTACTCATTCCAGTTACTTCTTTATCATCTATTTGGGTAATAATATCCCCTGCTCTAATATCATATTTATTCGCCATACCATCCGGATCAACTTGTACTACATAAACGCCTTTATCTACCCCTACTTCTTCTCCAATTGCTTGTTCGAACTGGTCTACACCCACGCCACGAATGCCTAGATAAACTCTTGTAAATTCACCATTTTCAATAAACTGATCTACTATAGGCTTGGCAGTATTAATAGGAATAGCAAAGCCAAGTCCTTCTCCAGAGCTTACTTTAGCTGTATTAATACCGATTACCTGACCTTTTTCATTAAGTAGAGGACCTCCACTATTTCCTGGGTTAATGGATGCATCGGTTTGAATAAGATTTTCCATTGCACCTGAACTTGTTTTAATAGTACGATTAAGCCCACTTATAACACCTTGGGTCAAACTTCTTTCAAAATCTAATCCTAGTGGATTTCCTATAGCAATAGCTATCCCACCTACTTCTATTTCATCGCTATTACCTAACTCTGCAGCTTTAAAACCGCTTCCTTCAACTTTGATAATAGCTAAGTCTAGAGCTGTTTCATTCCAAAGCACATCAGCTTTAAGCTGTTTACCATCGTGAAATAATACAGTTACCTCCTCAGCGTTACCATCTCCTACTACATGGGAGTTCGTTAAAATATATCCTCTTTCATCTACAATTACCCCGGTACCTACACCCGATGTCTTTGTGGGACCAAAAAAGAAATGCTCCTCTACTTCAACCGTTGTAATCCCTACTACAGAAGGCATAACCTTTTTCGCCACAGCCGAATAAACTGTTAAATCCTGTGTAGGATTAATAGTAATTTCTTGATCTGCTTCATTAAATGAAATTCCGCGCATACTAAGCATATTCGGTAAAAAAGCATAGGTAGCACCTAAAGTAAGTGCGCTCCCTAAAACGATTCCAGCTAAAGTACCACTCATAATCCTTTTTTTGTCTCTCCTATTGGAACTTTTCCGTAGATGTTCTAGTTCACCACTTAAGTCAGATTTATTAGCAGTTTCTTCCATATTGTTCTGGTTAACCATGTTGCTCTCTGAGGAACTTGGTCCTTCATCATTATCTTCATAACTATTTTCTAATGGATTATCCTCATTATTGTTTTTCATTTCATTTTCATCTTTATAATTATCCACTTTACACGCCTCCAAGGAATAAAAATATATTATTAAAATTGATATATATTACTTACCCTATCCCTGTGCAACAAATCTAATTCTACATCTTTTCCTATCATAATTTTTTTACTCTCTAAAATGTTTTTCACTGTAGCGATAGCTAGCTCCGGAAAGTTGTTTTCCTTGCTTAGGTGGGCAAGTAATATAGATTTCACGTTTTTGCTTACTAATTCTACAATAGCATTGCCTGCAGCTTCATTAGATAAATGCCCAATATTTGAAAGGACTCTCCTTTTTAAGCTATATGGATAGCTCCCCGCCTTTAGCATTTCTTCATCATGATTTGATTCTAATATTAAAAGATTAGAACCGCTTATCTCTTCTATAATATTATCGCTAATATAGCCTAAATCTGTAGCAATGCTTATTTTAATGTTGTTTTTTTCAATACTAAAGCCAACTGGTTCATTTGCATCATGTGAAATTGTATAGGGTTTAATATTAAAATCTCCAATTGAAAAATTTTCATTCGTTTTAAAGAAATTAATATTTGCTTCATTAATTTTACCTATTTTACACTCCATACCATCCCATGTTCCGTTGTTAGCATAAATAGGAATATTATATCTTCTAGATAATATTCCTACACCACTTATATGATCACTATGTTCGTGACTCACTAAAATAGCCGATATATTTTTAGGATCTACATCGACCTCCTTCAATTTATTTTCAATCTGCTTACCACTGAGCCCAGCATCAATTAATATAAATTGTTTGTCATCATTTATTAAATGGCAATTGCCACTACTTCCACTTGCTAAGGAGCAAAAACGAACTGTCATACTTACTGCCTCCAGTTTATACTATTATAGCGAATCATTCTTAAATTAATCTTAACTAATTTCGCTCTTCTCTTCTAACACTTGCACCTAGGCTAATTAATTTTTCTACCAACATATCGTATCCTCTATCAATATATTGTACATTTTCTATCTCTGTCTCACCCTTTGCCATTAGACCAGCAACCACTAGAGATGCACCTGCTCTAAGGTCTGAAGCAGTTACCTTTGCACCTGTTAGATTTTCAACTCCTTGAATAACAGCCACTCTTCCATCTACCTTTATATCCGCGCCCATTCTTTTAAGCTCATCTACATGCTTAAATCGACCTTCAAAAATTGTTTCCGTTACAATTCCAGTACCCCTTGCTGTGGATAAAAGGCTACTCATAGGCTGTTGTAAATCTGTAGGAAAGCCTGGATAAACTAAGGTTTTTATGCTAGCATTTTTAAGCTTTCCTGATGATATTATCCTAAGAGATTCACCGTTCTCAATAATAGTAACTCCCATTTCCTTAAGCTTTGCAGTAACAGCCTCTAGATGCTTAGGTATAACATTATCTACTAATACATCGCCACCTGCTGCTGCCGCCGCAATCATATATGTTCCTGCTTCTATTTGATCAGGAATAACCGTATGAATACAGCCGCCTAATTTCTCTACTCCTTTTATTCTAATTACATCTGTACCAGCACCTTTTACATCTGCTCCCATACAGTTTAAAAAGTTTGCCATATCAACTACATGAGGTTCTTTAGCTGCGTTATCTATTACGGTTGTACCTTCTGCTAAAACTGCTGCTAACATTATATTAATAGTTGCTCCAACACTTACAACATCAAGATAAATTTCTGTTCCTACTAGTCTTTCAGCTTGTACTGTTATTATCCCATGCTCTATTTCTACATTTGCACCTAAAGCTTCAAATCCTTTAATATGCTGATCTATTGGTCTGCTTCCAATAGAACACCCTCCTGGATATGCGACTCTAGCTTTTTTAAATCTACCAAGTGCTGCCCCCAATAAATAATAGGAAGCTCTTAATTCTTTAGCTATATCATAATCTGCAAAACAATCCTTCATTGCAGTTGTATTTATTTCTAAAGTGTTTGGTCTTAATTCTTTTACATTTGCACCTAAACTTGAAAGCATTTCTGCTAATATTTTAACATCGCTAATTTGCGGTAAATTATCAATAACACAGGTATCCCCTGCCAATACTGTTGCCGGTAAAATAGCCACAGCTGCATTTTTAAATCCACTTATTCGAACCGTACCATTTAGTGGCTTTCCACCTTCAATTATTAGTTTTTCCATATATATTCTGACAAAAGTCAGTTATTCACCATCCTTCACTATAGTTTGCATCCTATGATTAGGCATTACTTTCAGTATTTCTTAAAATATATTGTATTTGAATATTATACCAGAATTCTACAGTTTGACTTTATTATAGCATTT
>JAEWHG010000095.1 GCA_023387935.1 Bacillota bacterium | reverse complement strand
TTATATTTGAGAAAAATTTAAGAGACTTTATGAACTTTAGCTTAAAGCCAGATTTTAAAGCAGCAGGTTCTGTTCTTGGAAGCAAAATAAAATCATTAGGTAAGGCTTTAGCTCAGTTAGATGCATCCGAGGTAGTTCCAAAGCTAGAAGCTGGAGAGGCTATAGAACTTGAACTAGACGGAGAAAATACTCCAATTACTAAAGACTACGTTATGATTACAATAGCAGCTAAAGAAGGTTTCACTGTAGAAATGCAAAATAATCTGTTTGTTATTTTAGATACAACATTGACAGATGAACTAATCAACGAAGGTCTTGCAAGAGAGTTTATTTCAAAGGTACAGCAATTAAGAAAGAGCAGTGGCTTTGAAGTAGCAGATAACATTAATATTTACTTCAATGGTGACGATGAAGTTGCTAATGCAGTAGAAATCCATAAAGATTATATTATGCAAGAAACATTAGCTGTAAATATCGAAAAAGTACAAGATGAGAGCTTAGAGATACAAAATCTAAACGATCACGATACAGGTATAAAAGTAGAAAGAATTTAATAGTTTCAAAGAGCAATTGGGTACGCTTCTAAAATAGATGCGCCCCGATTGCTCTTTAATTTTTTGAGCTTTAAATAATCTTCTTTTTATCAAGAAAATAAATAATTAGAAATGAAATAATGATAAAAGAAAAAGTAAATATTGCTTGTTGCCATAGATTCATATAGATTCCTCCAATTTTTAATATAATATTTTCATATATTTAATTAATCAGCAAATATATAGGCATAATATAGTGAATGGGATAAAACCATCAGTACTTAAATATTAGTATAAGTTTTAAATAAATAACTATACATAGGAGGATTATTTATGAAGATAGCTATTGAAGTAGGGCTGCAAACTATTTTATCGTTCTTTTCTATATTATTTATTACACGAATACTTGGGAGACAGCAGTTATCTCAACTAACAATGCAGGAATATATCAATGGAATAACCTTTGGATCTATTGCTGCAACTCTAGCAACAGATATTAATCAGCGAACCTGGCAGCATCTAATAGGATTATTTTTATTTGGAATACTAACTTTTCTAGTATCTTATATATCAGGCAAAAATATAAAATTTGCAAGAATTGTTCAAGGTGAAGCAGAGGTAGTAATAAAGGATGGGAAAATATTAGAAAAAAATCTAAAAAGATTCCATTATACCATTGATGAGCTATATCATCTTCTAAGAAAAAAAGATGTATTCAATATTGAAGATGTAATGTATGGAATCTTAGAAACCACAGGCGAAATAAGTGTAATCAAAGTAGCAAATAAAAATACGGTTACATTAGAAGATTTAAATATAAAAGGCAAGACAGAAGATCTTAAAAGTGAAGTAATTGTAACCGGGAATATTATTTATGAAAATTTATCAAAAAGAAACCTAACAGCAAAATGGCTGATAGGTCAATTAAAGGTAAATGGAATATCCGATGTCAGAGAAGTGTTTTATGCTAACTTAGATGACCATAATAAGTTATATATAGATAAATACAGAGATAATGTTAAAGAGAATTAATATACGTGCATGAATGTTTACTGTATAAGCTTCTAGAAGATTATTCGTCATTTTTTTATCCAAATTGATTAAAACTTTCTAAATTTGTTAAGGGATTTACTTGTTCTTTGCCCTTTTAGGTAATAATACCTTCTATATTGCTAATAATATCTTTGATTAGAAATAAAAAATTTAAAGAAAAGGAGGCTGGTTCACTATGTTAGAAGCGTGGAAGGATAATTTAATAGACTGTATTAAAGCAATAGAAGAAGCTCAGCAAGATAATATGATAGAAACTGAAAAAAGAAATGAGTTATCGGAAATTATTGTTAGAATACAGGAGATTATGGAAGATTAGTACGATAGTAAATCAATATAAAATAAGCAGAGGAAAATTTGATCTTCTGCTTATTTTATTGTGAATACAACAAGGTTCTGGGGCATCCGTATGCAACCTTTGATTGCATTAACGGGTCAGGTTCTTATTATCTAACCATTATAAAATCCTTTATATAAGCTAGTACTTCCCGCGTATAGTATCGAATATTTAATGCTAAGTTAGGGTAGTTTTTAGTAGCACCACCACTTACATCCATATTTAATCGATTAGCAATCATTAACGACCTATGGATATGGAAGTTATTTGTAACTACAACCGCACTTTTTAACCCATTATCCTTCATAATTTTATTGCTATAATATAAGTTTTCATAGGTGCTATAAGAATTATCTTCTTCTAATATGGCATCCTCTGGAACACCTTTTTCCATAAGATATATTTTCATTGCAAGGGCCTCTGTTATTAACTCGTCATCCCCCTTAGCTCCACTAACTATAATTTTATCTCCATAACCATCCTTATAGAGCTCAAAGGCTTTTTCTAATCTATACTGAAGCATTGGCGCAGGTTTATCTCCCCATAACATAGCACCAAGCACAATAATTGCATCAGATTTTTTAGGAGTTTCTCTAAAAGGTGTTATTATAATTGCAAGCTGAATGATAGCTAATATTATTAGACCAAAGGCAACAGTTATTAAAATAGGTTTTTTAAGCTTCATATGTGACCTCCATTTGATTTATATAGTTACATTATAACAAGGAATCGAATAAAGTTCCAAGTAGAAGAAAAAAAGAGATTACTGTTAGAAAAAACATTATTATATAGAATTGAGTTGAAATTTTGACATTTCAGAAAATCGGTAGTAGAATATATTTAAATATTTAAGTATAAACATACAAAATTATAATAACATAAGAATTTGGAGCTGATAAAATGGGTTGTTTAGAAGTACAAAAATATTTAGATGATAGAAATCTTCCTCACAAGATAATGCATTTTGATGAAAGTAGTGCTACAGTAGATTTAGCTGCAAAAGCTATTGGCGTAGAACCAGCAATGATTGCTAAAACATTGGCCTTTAAATTAAAGGATAAAAATATAGTTGTAGTAACCTGTGGTACAGCAAGAATTGATAACAAAAAATACAAACAAACATTTGAATGTAAGGCAAAAATGTTATCCTTTGATGAAACATTAGAGATAACAGGACACCCTGTAGGTGGCGTATGTCCTTTTGGTCTGCCAGAGGATATTGATATATATTTAGATGAATCATTAAGAAGGTTTGAAGTAGTGTATCCAGCAGCGGGAAGTGGAAATTCTGCTATAAAAATTACACCGGATGAGATGTATGAAATAACTGGGGCACAGTGGGTGGATGTTTG
>JAEWHG010000008.1 GCA_023387935.1 Bacillota bacterium | reverse complement strand
CTCTCATGGCAATGACCATGATTACAACTTTCATCATCCTAGCGATTACATCAAATGTAGTGTTGTCTCTTGGTATGGTTGGTGCGCTTTCTATTGTAAGATTCCGTTCTGCTGTTAAAGAGCCTATCGACATAGCCTTCCTGTTCTGGGCAATTAGTGCAGGTATTGTTCTTGGCGCAGGACTTATTCCTCTAGCAATACTAGGCTCATTATTTATTGGTGTAGTATTACTTGTATTTGTAAATAAAAAGACAACAGATACGCCATATATCCTTCTTGTTAATATGACTGGAGATAAATGTGAGAGTAATATAATGGAATTTATAAAAGGTAGAGTTAGTAAGTATATTGTGAAATCAAAAACTGTATCATCCGGTAGCCATATAGAACTATCTATAGAAGTAAAACTTAAAAACATGACAACAGATTTTTTAAATGATATATCAAAATTTGAAGGGGTAAATAACGCTGTTCTCGTAAGTTACAACGGTGAATATATGTCTTAGGAGTGATGTAAATGTTAGAAAATAGACATATCAACTTAATCATAATTGTTTTAATGGCTATCTGCATAGCCTTTACATCAATCCTTGTAGTATCTCCTCAAAGCTTAGGTATGACTCCATCTTCATCCTCTGAGGTGGAGTATGCCAGCCTTTTATTTGATAAGAGTCAGGTTTCAGAAATCAATATAGAAATGGCCCAAGAGGATTGGGATACCCTTATGGAAAATGCAAAGGCTGAAGAATATCAAAAATCAAATATAACGATTAATGGTGAGACTTTTTACAATGTTGGTATAAGAGCTAAAGGAAATTCAAGCCTAAATACGGTTGCTTCCAGTGATAGCAATAGGTATAGCTTTAAAATAAAATTTGATAAATACGTTACTGGTCAAACATATTATGGACTGGATGAGTTCGTTGTAAATAATATGATGAGTGATGCAACCTATATGAAAGAGTATATTTCTTACGATATATATGAAAAAATGGGCATAGCAACCCCGCTATTTGCATTTACAAATATTAATGTAAATAATGAACCTTGGGGGCTTTATCTTGCAGTTGAGGTTACAGAGGAAAATTTCTTAAATAGAAATTTTGGTACCGATTATGGAAATCTATACAAACCTGAAGACACAGGTTCGTCCCTTGTATGGGTAGATGAAAATCACTCCAGTTATCAAGGTATTAAGGATAACGCCCAAACAGATATTACAGATAAAGATTTTGATAAGGTAGTTGAAATGATTCAGCATCTTAATAGTGGTACAGACTTAGAAAAATATTTGGATGTAGAGCAAATACTAAAATATTTTGCAATAAACAACCTTATTGTAAATTTGGATAGCTATGTAGGTAATTTTAATCACAACTATATGCTATATGAAGAAGATGGTGTATTTTCAGTTCTTCCTTGGGATCTTAATATGGCCTTTGGTGGATTCCAAAGTAGAAGTGCTCAACAGGCAGTAGATTTATCCATTGATACACCATATAACGGTAATGCAGAAAATTATCCACTTTTTACTAAGCTTATAGAAGTTCCTGAATATAAAGAGATTTACCACAACTATCTTCAAGAAATCGTTACACTTTACTTCGATAGTGGAATATTTAGTGCCACAATCGACAGCATAGATAATTTAATAAATGAATATGTTAAGAATGATGCAACTGCTTTCTATGATTATGAAGCATATACGACTTCCCTTCCAGTATTGAAAGAGTTTGGTAAGCTTAGAGCTAAAAGCGTTATAGCCCAATTAGCTGGAGAAACAACTGCTGGAACAGTTGATTTAGACTTATCAGCCCTTGGCAGCATGGGCGGTGGTGGCGGTATGGGCGGTGATATGGCGCCGGGCGGCAATATGGAACGTCCTAATAATATAGAAGACAGCACAGAAGGACAACGTCCTAACAGGCCTAATATGGGAAATAATGCAAATCAAAATGGTATGATGGCTCCTCCAGATAACAATATGGGAGCTATGTTTAATCGAGAAAACACAGAAGAAATTATGGCAATTATGCAAGAATTCGATGGAGAATTAACTGATGAGCAGATTGCTAAACTGAAGGAACTAGGCCTTGATGACACCGCTATAGAATCTCTTAAAAATATGCCTACAGATATGATGATAGGAAACGATAAATTCCCAGGTGGTAATCAAGATAATGGCGGAAGAGGCGGTGGATTCCCTGGTGGAGATATGGGAAGAGACGGAAATAGACCTGGTACTTCTCAAAACATAATCCCGTCTTTAATAATAACAGGTGTTTCAACCCTAGTACTACTAATCGGTATATTATTTATATATCAATTTAAAAGACGTAAATATCTCCGAGGACTATCAAAATAATAAATTGCTTATCCGAAAAATCTAATTTGCTCCTCCTTAATTTTATATAAAAAAAGACCTAGATGTGATGTGCACCCCACAAGTTAGACCAAAAATCTAATTTGTGGGGTGTTTTTATGTCTAAATACGATGAAGAGTTTAAACAAAGTGTTGTTGATGCTTACTTATCTGGCGAAGGTGGATATAAGCTATTAGCTAAAAAATTTGGAGTGAGAAGTAAAACTAATATAAGAAAATGGGTCAGTGCATTCAAACAATTTGGAAAACGAGGCTTGCTTAACAAAAAAACAAAAACAACTTATCCTGTTCAATTTAAGCTAGATGTATTAAACTTTAAGTTAAGAACAGGAGATTCCTTTGAAGAAGTTGCTCTAAAATTTGGCATTCATGAGCCACCAATGATTTCTAATTGGCTCAAGAAATGGCAAAGTGAAGGCATTGAAGGACTCTCTAAACAAAAGGGGCGTCCAACATTGTCAAATAAACCTAAGAAGAAAAATGCTGCAAAAGAACTGACAAGAGAGCAACAACTTGAAAAAGAAGTAGAATTGCTTAAGGCGGAGAATGCTTTTTTAAAAAAGCTTCGAGCTTCAGGGATAAATATTCCGAACCGACTGCAAAAACAGAATCTAGAATCATCCAAGAACTCAGAAAAGAATTCAAATTAGCAGTTATCCTTGAAGCAATAGATTTTCCAAAGTCAACTTATATGTACTGGCAGAAACGATTTAATGAAAAGAATGCGGATGAAGATATTGAAAAACTGATCAAGGAAATTACAGAAAAGAATAGCGGAAATTATGGATATCGTAGGATTGATTTAGAATTACGTAAACGTGGTTATATAGTAAATCATAAAAAGATTTTGCGAATAACAAATAAACTTAGTATTACATGTACTAAATTTACACGCAAGTCTCGTAAATTCAGTACTTACAAAGGAACTATAGGTAAGATTGCAAAAAATCTTGTTAGTCGCAGATTCCATACAAGTATTCCTTATCAAAAGATAACAACTGATACAACAGAGTTCAAGTACTACACGACTGATTCTAACGGGAAAATGATTATCAAGAAGGCTTATTTAGATCCTTTTTTAGATATGTTTAATGGTGAGATACTATCTTTCCGATTATCGGAGCGACCAAATGCAAAAGCTATTTTAGATGCTTTGGATGAAGCAATTGAAGTATCAAAGGCTTGTCCTTACCGAAGGACTATTCACTCTGATCAAGGATGGGGATACCAAATGAAAGCTTTCACAAAAAAACTGAAAGATAATAATATATTTCAAAGCATGTCCCGAAGAGGAAATTGTCTAGATAATTCACCTATGGAGAATTTCTTTGGCTTAATGAAACAAGAAATGTATCACGGTGAAATATATCATTCATTTGAAGAATTAAATCACGCAATTACAGAATACATTTTTTACTATAACAATGAACGAATAAAAGTAAAATTGACTGGCATGAGCCCGGTTGAATACCGTCTTCATACCAGCCAATTAGCTGCTTAAATATTTAGTCTAACTTTTGGGGTTCAGTACATTCATTTATGCGAAGTTAGTCTTTTTATTATCAATTAATTTATTTAAACTTTACTGCAGTTCCATACATTTGAAGATAAAAATGTTGAAATCCATTAGTGTCTAAATCAATGTCTTGTCTCATAGCAATTACAGCATCAGCCCCTAGCATAGATGCTCGCTCTTTAAGTTCTTCCACCGCAACGAAAAAAGCCTTTTCAAAATCACTTTGACCTACACTCCACTCGCCATATAAAAATCCCCAGTCAGCTCTATCTTGAGACATTGTTCCTTGCTTTTTCATTCTTGCTATTTCATCACTATATTTTTTAACTAATTTACTTAATGCACTAGAGAAAACTCCCTTATTTGAAACTTGAAAATACACTGGCCCGATTATCTCGTAATCTTGTTTAAGATCTCCTGTAGTTACTACCATATTATTAATACTCTTCATAAGAATACCTCCGTTTTTATTAAATCTATATTTTTTAAACACGATTTTTTAACTAATATAAGATCTTTGATACTCAGGTATAACAAAGCAAAAACCTTGTAAAAATATTTTATTTATAATAACATTAACAGTCTCTAATAAACCTTTAGTAGCTTGATTCCCTTTAAAAAGCCTCCACGCTCTTCTTTTTTATTACTTCTTATAGATTCTAACTCTTCAATAGTTATGCCTTTATTATGTAAAATACCATGAATTACTTCAAGAATATCCGCAAGTTCTTCTATATCATTACTTTCAAGGTACTCATTAACTTCTTCCTGTAGCTTTTCATTTAATAATTTACTAAGCTCTTCCCCTTTTACAACTTCAATTTCGGATTTGTTATTACTTTCTTCTA
>JAEWHG010000062.1 GCA_023387935.1 Bacillota bacterium | reverse complement strand
TAAAGCCTAAATCTGTAAAGAATGTAAACCAAAATGGATAATTTTCAAATTGGTTCAATACTCTAGGAATACCTACGCTGCCTCTTTTAGCCTCATCTATTTTTAATGGTTTATATCCAAATACTCTTTTATATTTATAATCATATAAATCTGGTATGGCTTCTTTTTTCTTCTCAATACCAGCACCACGTTCACAGCGATTACCAGTAATAAACTGTTTTTCGTCAGAAAAATTGTTAATGGTTAATAGGCAGTTATTACCGCATAATCCACATCGCCTAGTACTAGTTTCCATGTCAAAATTCCTTAGGTTTTCTTCTGCAAGAAGAGTGGTCTTAGTTCCCTCTACGTATCTTTCTCTAGCAATTAAGGCAGCTCCAAAGGCACCCATAATGCCTGCTATGTCCGGTCTTACGACCTCTCTTCCGGATATTAGCTCGAAGGCTCTTAATACGCCATTATTTAAGAAGGTTCCTCCTTGGACAATTATTTTTTCTCCAAGCTCCTTAGGATCTCTAATTTTAATTACTTTAAACAATGCATTTTTCATTACTGAATAGGAAAGACCTGCTGCAATATCAGCTATTGAAGCGCCTTCCTTTTGAGCCTGCTTAACACTGGAGTTCATAAATACTGTACATCTTGTACCTAAGTCTACTGGGGCTTTTGACTCTAAAGATTTTTCTGCAAACTCACTTATTTTTAAATTCATTGATTGTGCAAAGGTTTCCAAAAACGAGCCACAACCAGAAGAACATGCTTCATTAAGCATTATATTGTCTATAACTCCGTCTTTAACCTTCATAGATTTCATATCCTGCCCACCAATATCTAAGATAAAATCTACACCTGGCAGGAAAAATTGAGCCGCCTTATAATGAGCAACAGTTTCAATCTCACCAATATCAATGGATAAAGCTGATTTTAATAGTGCTTCTCCATATCCAGTTACTGCCGAATGAACGATCTTTGCTTCTTGTGGTAGTAAGCTATATAAAGTATTTAGAGCCTCTACTGTGGAATTAAATGGACTTCCACCATTACTGCCATAATGAGAATATAATAGGGCGCCATCCTCTCCAACTAAAGCAACCTTTGTTGTAGTAGAACCTGCATCTATGCCTAAATAGCAATTCCCTTTATACATTTCTAATTTTTCTCTTTTAACCTGGCTAACCCTATGTCTATTTTTAAATTCTATACGCTCAGCTTCATTTATAAAAAGTGGTCTAAGTGTTCCTACTGTATTGCTTATTTCATCTTTTAAAGCATTAACTCTATCAATTAATGCTTTAAATGGAATTCTTTTTTCTTCTGTTGCGCCAAGCGCTGCCCCCATAGCAACAAAAAGCTGAGAATCCTTTGGAAATACTATTTCTTCTTCCTTTAGCTCTAATGTTTCTATAAATCTTTTTCTAAGCTCTGATAAAAAATATAATGGGCCACCTAAGAAAGCAACATTCCCTTTAATAGGCTTTCCACACGCAAGTCCTCCTATGGTTTGATTTACAACTGCTTGCAGAACTGAGACTGCTATGTCCTCCCTTGCTGCTCCCTCGTTTAATAAAGGCTGTACATCTGTCTTAGCAAAAACACCGCATCTTGAGGCTATTGGATATATCGTATTGTATTTTTTTGCCAGTTGGTTTAAGCCCATAGCATCCGTTTGAAGTAATGATGCCATTTGATCTATGAAAGCTCCTGTTCCACCTGCACATGTTCCGTTCATTCTTTGCTCTATTTGTCCTTGTAGATACATGATTTTAGCATCTTCTCCACCTAGCTCAATTACTACATCCGTATGTGGACAGAATTTTTCTATTGCTTTTGTACTTGCAATTACTTCTTGAATAAAAGAAATATCAAGCCATTTTGAAACTGATAGCCCCCCCGAACCTGTTGTCATTACTTTTAAATCATAGTCTTTAAAATTGTTGTAGGCATCATTAACAAGTTCTTGTATCGTTTTTCTAATGTCGGCATAATGCCTTTCATATCGGTTATACATTATTTTATAATTTCTATCTAAAACAACTAATTTAACCGTTGTCGATCCCACATCTAATCCCATATATACTAGATTTTTCATTTATTTTTTTCACTCCTTGAAGTACATTGAGCAAAGCCGTACAAAGCCATTGCGCTATTTAGCACTACAGCTATTGTTAATTATATATATTATAGTCCTGCCGGATTTAGTTGTAAAACTTCTAATTGTTAACAATTTGCTTCAATCTCGCCTTTAATTCATTTGCTTTCTATTAAATCTCAGTTTCCCTCGTCGTAGATTCTTTCTGCTTTGTTTTTTGCATGTTTTCTGTTAATGCTTGCAAATTTCTTTCTTTTTACACCAAATTTTACAAAATAAAGATCTCCTACACTAAAAAATTAGCAGGAGATCTTTATTTTATTATATACAAGCCTGATTTTTTCCCTTCATTTTAGCATTGTACAGAGCAATATCTGCACGTTTTATTGCATTTTCATAAGTATTGTCATCAACATGAAAATAAGAGGAGCCTATTGATACGGTAATTTTTTTATTTTCATCTCCATAACTAATTCTAGATACATTTTTTAGTATTTTATTCAAAAGGTTCATAATATTTTCTTCATCTATATCTTGACAGACTAATAAAAATTCCTCGCCACCCCATCTATATAATCTATCAGTTCCTCTTATGGAGTTATTCACTGTTTCAACAAGGTTGATAAGAACAGAATCTCCTACATCGTGTCCATAAATATCATTCACTTTTTTAAAGTCATCTATATCCAGCATTATTATTGCATAGCTTATATTATTATAGATATAATTTAGGAATGCTAAGGATAGATCTCTTGTAGCTGCTCTCCTATTAAATGATTTAGTAAGAGGATCTATATTTACTTCCTCTTTTAATTTCCTATTAGAATTCTTGTAGTACCATTTCTCTAAAATAGAGAGACCTATTAAACTAATTACTACCAAAACAATTGTAAGAACAATAACATTTCTTATCATCTTTTCAGCAATCTGCTGATTCTCCACAGTTGTTTTATCTATATATATTTGTATGTCATCTAAATGAATTCCCATAGCTATGATCCAATTATATTTTTTATGTAACTTAGCATAGGTTAATTTTTCTGCGTTCTCTTCACTATTCTTCTTTTTAAAATAATATGTAAAAAATATTTCTCCCTTTTCTTTTATGCCCTCAAGCTCTGTTAAATATGGCGTGTTTCCTTTTATATCTGTCATATTCGTAGATAAATATTGTCCTTCTGTTTCAACTAAATTAGGATGTACACGCCTTATGGCATAGTTATTCCCCCCATTATAGTCTACAACTTCATTTACCCAAATATATGCACCGTTTGAAAACTGAGCACTGCGTATTTCATTAGACATGCGTTCTTTAACAAGTTCACTCATATATTCATTTTTTATTCCTAAAAAAACATAATATTCCCCGTAATTTTCTTGCACATAATATGAGGATATACTTTTTTTAAAGCTAACTTCCTCTATAAAATCAATATCATTTCTAAAAATATCCGATTCATCATCATATATAACCTGATTGGTATTTCTATTTGTTATTAGAATAGCGAAAGCATCTTTGTTTTCAATATTATCCAGATGTTCTATTGTATAGTCTAAAAAATTTTCTGGTGATGAGCTATGATATTTCCTAAAACTATTTATATATTCATTTAATAATTTTTTATAATACGCTTCAACTTCCATTTCTTTTTGTTCTATAGCAAGTATTACATTATTTACAGTATCCTTTAACAAAGTTTTTTTAATATCTGTAATACTTTGTTGTGCATGCTTCTTATAAGCAGCTTCTACATCAAAACTAGATGAAATATATATTATACTAAGAGAACTGCACATTATGATAATAATACTAAATATGAGTGCTTTATATTTAGTTCTAATTTCTTCCACTTGACCACCTCATATTTATCTATATCATATTATATAATTTAACGATAGCATTACCGTATTCATTATACATATGTTCTATACCTTCTTGCAAACCATATTTAGGCTTCCAATTTAGAATTTCGAATGCATTCTCGTTGCATAAGTAGCTTTCTTTTATGTCCCCAGGCCTTTCTTGTTTATAGTTTACTGATATAGAAGAGTTTAGTATCGATTGCATCGTTTTAAATAGTTGATTTATAGTAACAGGATTCCCTGTGCTAATATTTATAATAGCCTTGCTTCCCTTATATATAGCTTCCATATTAGCAGAAACAACATCTAATATATAGATAAAATCCCTTGTCTGAATCCCCTCTCCAAATATGGTGGCATCTTGTCCTTTTAAAACATTATCCCAAAATATTTTTACTACACCACATTCTCCTTTTGCACCCTGCCTTAGTCCAAAAACATTAGAATATCTAAATATAGTATAGTCAAGCCCCCAATGATCTGAATATGCTATTATGTAATTTTCTGCCGTTAGCTTTGATAGCCCATAGAAAGATACTGGTACAGTAGAACCATTTTCTTTTATCGGTAAGCTTTGAATATTTCCATAGATTGCAGCTGATGACGGAAATATTATTTTACTTACTCCAAAGTTTTTCATATTTTCCAATATATTAATCGTCCCCATAATATTAATATCTGCGTCTAAGTGGGCTTCTTTAATCGATCTTGCTGCGTCTATTTGTGCTGCCATATGAAAAACTATATGAAATTTCTTTTTCTCAAAAATATCTCTTATATTTTCGCTTCTTATATTTAATTTGTAAAAGTCCGCTTTAGGATTCAAATACTTCAATGTTCCTGTCGTTAAATCGTCTATAATTGTTACTTCATGATTTTCTCTGATTAATTGATCCACTATATGAGAGCCTATAAATCCACAGCCGCCTGTTACTAATATATTCATGCTAATACATCTCCCCTGCATAATCCCCTGCATATTGTACTAAAACAGCACTATCTACACCTTCAATTGAGGATAGTTGTCCAACAAATCCAGTATGATCTCCCTTTATCATTAGCTCTAGAGTTAGCTCAGTTCTACCCTTTGTTGATGTTTTGTTTTTTAATGTATATTTCATTTGACTAATAATCTCATTCACCTTATGTGAAATATTATCCTCATACTGAATAATTAATAAATATAGCTTTTTCTTACTTTTCATTTTTGTAAGTCCTGCATATAATAATCCAATAAAAATTGTACTTACAATAGCTAAGGAGTATAGATTAGCCCCTACCGTAATTCCCTCTGCTACAGCCCAAAATAAGAAGCCGATATCTAAAGGGTCCTTTATTGCAGTCCTGAAACGTACAATACTTAATGCTCCAACCATACCTAGAGATAATACAATATTAGAGCTTATTGTAATGATAATTAGTGTTGTAACCATGGATATCATAACCAATAAGATATTAAAATTATGACTATAGATTACTCCTCTATAGAATTTTTGATAGAAAAAGAAAATAATAAATCCACAGATCATAGCTATTGACAAAGAAATAATAACTCTGTTTATAGTAACATCTTGCATAGATGCCATTTCTAAAAATCTTTTCTTAAATATGTCCATAAATGTGGTCATAATGCTTCACTCCTAATAATTGTGCCCTACAGAGCACGTATTTTGATATTGCACTTTTATGAAAGGCTTCACTTTGTATAAGATTTCTAACAATTGCTGGTAGGTAATCGTCAAACTTTACTTCCATAATCATAATATCCTGAGGAAGTATATTTTTTGTTATTACATTTGGATTGAAAATATCTAAATGGTGAATGCTTCCCGATAGCTCCTTGTCAAAGGTAATCCTTACATTCCCTGCATCCATAACATAAGCCTCTCTTACATAATCAACAATGACTACAGGCTTTAATAGCTTTGTTTTCCTTTTGCAAAACAGATCTATCAGTAGCTGTTTTCCAGACTTTAACGCAAAGTCATAATCATTTACCATGATTTTTTCGTATTCTTCTCTCGTTAATCGCTCCATTTTTTTTGAAATATAGTCATGATATTTATCCTTTCTTTCTAGATTAATCACATGATCAGACCCATCATATATACGCACGCGATATTTCTGTCTAAAGGATATTCCCGAAATTTTTTCTTCCATTGCAGAGTTAAATATATCGTCAAAATACAGACTTCTTATGGTATACCCTGCTTCGTTTTTAGCATTAGCATCTTGTAATAAAAATTGTTTTAGCTTTGATTTAAGTAAATAATATTCTCCTTTATTTATAAAAAATTTCAATTCATGTCTTAAAGTTGAGCCTGCAAATTCCACAGTATTCCTCCTATCTTACAATTAGCTGAGATACGCCCCAAAGCGTTTCTTCAGCTCCATCAGGGAGATAGTTATTAAAAGAAGCCTGAGTATTTCCCTTACTATCTTTAATAGTTAGCCTCCAGTAATAAATCCCAGTATTTATCTTTGAAGTATTTACACTTGTCTCTTTCATATTATCCTTAGAAAAAACAATATTGGTGAAATTATAATCCCTTGCAATATCTAAATTGTAGGTTATTAAATCTCCTTGAATATCGTGGGAAGGCTCCCAAGAAAATAAAAAGGTACCATCCTGATTTTGTATAGGCTCAGCAACAAAAACAGGCATTGGATTTTCTAATGCATTTATATATCTTTCGCGGTTATATTCAATAATTTCTTGATAGCTGTCTAAATATGGTTCAACAAAATCTGGTCTTGTTCTTAATAGTCCAATATCTGGTGTTTTATATATATATTTCTTTATAACCGGTTTATAGCTATCTGTTAAATCTTTCGTGTTTTCTGGAGTGATTATTTCCATAAGCTCATCTATTTTTAATGTTAATGCTTCTACATTTTCTGGATTTCTAAAGAAGCGCCGATGCAGTATAACACCCCAATATCTTCCTATCCCATACATACTATCCACTACACTAGATACTCCTCTTCGCCCTCCATACTTCATGCCGCCGTCATAGTCCCACGGTAGAAAATACCAGGTCATAGCGTTTTGAGGACTATAAATAATAAAATTTTGAGATACAGTGTCTTCATTTCCGAAGATAACGTTGATCGCTATCCACGTTAAATAATTTTCTTTATTAAAATGAGTATTAAAAACTTGGTTAAAATCCAGATTCATATTGTTTACATCATCTAGCATATTTAATAGCTTTTTATGACTTTTACTTTCTCGAATATTAAGAACTGTATCAAAGGCTACTTCATCGTATTCAGGATCATCTTCAGCCTTTAGCTTATCAGGATATCTTAAAAACTCAAAGCTTCTTGCCTTATACATATTACCTGCATCATCTAAGCCATGGCTTCTAAGAAATGTTTTGTTGGGCTGCTCTATATGGGTATACAGCCCATAGTCTACATATTCATTGCTATCTTTAGATATGTCCTTAATATACAGGTGAACAAATTGTGTCCTAAAGCTTACGATATCTGGTAGCATTTCGAAATAATCGAAAGCAAATTTATTTGTAACCTTAGTTGTATCAAATGGGTGCTTATTTAAGTTCAGTACCTTCTGATTCCTCCAGGATCCTGCCCGATCGTATAATTTCACCTTAAAGGATTTATACAAGCCTCCCCTAGCAGAATGTCCCCTTACACGAATGATTCCATTTGGCTCTAGAGCACCAAAACCAAAACTATCCTTTAAGGGTCCGCTTTCATCTCCCTCCTGCATTAAAACCTCTAGCTCTGGGTTATAATCCATTTGTCTGGCCTGCTGTTTGTCAAAATCCGCCATTGTTAAAAGATTGCCTTCTTCGTCCGGCGTTGGATATACTGTAAGATATAAAGTGATCACTTCATTATCAATATCACTACCATATATCCCCTTATTATCCTGTAACGTCATATTATTTAGCACACTATTTTCTATATCCCAAACAATGGTATCATCTACAACATCCAGTTTCTGTTCTTGATCTGATGATTCTATATATGTGGATTTCCCATTATCTACACATCCTATTAGAAATATACAAATTAAGATTAGTGCAATCTTTCGTATGTTACTACTGCTTAACATAGCTTTCGTCACTCACTTTCCATTCTCTTATATTACAAAACATATGGTAATCTAAATTATTAAGTAAGATTTTTAAACGGAGAAATCCACTAATCCATGCAGCAATTCCGCCAATCAGTAGGCCTAGGCCATAAAAAGCAGCTCCTGCAGTTACTGTTATTATACTTACTAATACTGTAATTCCTAAGAAAATGCCACTTATATATACAGCTCCTATTTGATCGTCAAAATAATATAGAAAAACTATGATAAAGTACATCATAAAAACAGCATAATACCCTAGGGCTAAAATAGGATAAATATCTAATATAACCCCTCCAAAGCCTAGCATTGGCAAAAGTGCAGTGCCACCACATATTAAGGTTAGGGTTATTATAAGCTGTACCTCTGTAATAAAGAACAGCTCATTATTAATTATTCTAGACATGTCTCTTTTAGATATTTTTATCTCGCTTAAGCTGCCTCCCATAATGGCATAACAGTATTGTTGATATTTTTCATGAAAATTAGTTTCTACCTTAACTACAAATATTACTGTAGCAGACAGATTTGTAAACATACCTAAAAAGCTTGCCATATCGTACGTATACGAAGCTCTGTATGTATCTGCTACTATATTTCCTATAGGAGAAAACCAAAATATAAAATTATGAATATATAGGCCTACTATATAAAATAAACCACTTAGGAAAAGTAATTTAAATTTTTTAAAATAAGATAAAAAATCGAAATACTTTCTGCTATCCTCTTTGAAAAAACTACGTATTATGTAGAACATATAAACTGCTGTAAAGAAAAAAGAGATGGTCATTGAATATAATATTACATATATAAGCTCTAATTTTAAAATATAAAAGCCTATCCATCCTATAATTCCACCTAAAACAGCTCCTAATAAGAAAGCCATCGTAATCTTTTTATATTCTTTAATTGCTGATACGTAGTGCATTAAAATAAAAACAATAGATAGAACCATAAGTAAACTATATGCTCCAAATGAAAATGACTTAGGTAATTTTGCAAATACGTAAAATGGTATTCCTAAAAGTCCTGTTATACAAGTAACTAAAGCAATGCTACCGTATAGAGATGGAATAATATCCTGCTCTTCTTCATTAAAAATTTTATCAGAAATATATCTAGATAGTAGGGTTCCTATAGACGTGGCTATTATCAAAGAAAATACAAATGCATATAAGATTGCACCCGATAATATCTCTCTTTGAAAAAAAGGCACTTCAAAATAATTCATAAGCATATGAATACCTAATAAGGATATAATAACTAATATTATGGGACCTATGGTAGAGGCTGAAGCATATAATATTCCCCTAAACATGTTGAAAAGTCCTTTTTTTCTGAATATTTTCTTTAACTCAAAGCCTATCCCTGCCAAGATAGCGCACCTCCCAACATATCATACATATTAGAATATTCATTGATGAAATCTTCTTGTCTATAGTATTTTTTTACTCGTTTTAATCCGATTTTTCCCATTTCATTCCGAAGATCTTTATCCTTGCCAAGTTTTACAATCGCTGAAGCTATCCGAGATATATTCATAGTAGGAACAACAAATCCAGCTAAACCTAAACCATCTTCTAACCTTCCCTCCATTAGTTCCCTACAAGCGCCTACATTTGTAACAACCCAGGGCTTACTAGCTGCCATTCCCTCTAAAATACTAATTGGCTGAGCCTCACTAATGCTAGTTAAAACTAGCACATCCATTTTTCCAATATACTGCTTTACATCTATTCTTCCTGTAAAAATTACATTGTCTAATCCAAAGGAGTCTACTATTTTTTTGCATTCATCATAATACTCTGGATCCTCATCCATAGGTCCCATAATATAAAATTTTGTATTAGGTAACTCTTCCTTCACTTCATTAAATGCCATAATCATTGTCTTAATATCTTTTATTGGTACCACTCTTACTATGGCTCCTATATTTAATGTTTCTTCACCTTCTTCTTTCTGTGGAAGATTAGCATAGTTTTCTTCCCTAATCCCATTAGGAATTATTACGGTTTTTTCCTGATTACAACCTAATTCTATTTGCAGCTCTCTATTAACGGAAAATAAAGATACTACCTTGTCCGCATAATCGTATGCACATCTTGATAACTTATAAAAATGTTGAATCCACATATCCTTAAAATATCCCTTAGTCCATTCTGCCTTAATGATTTCTTCTTCTCTCTCCCTGGTGTATATTCCGTGCTCTGTTAGTAAAAATGGCTTTTCATATAGATATTTCCCCATGCTAGCTAAAACACCCGCATATCCTGTAGAAACAGAATGGTATAAATCTGCTTCAGGTAGGGGGTTGTTAATTAAAGTGAAAAATGGTAAATACATAGAACGTAATGTCCATAGAAAATCAACAAATACAGTTCTAGAATAGGATTTTTCATATAATTCCATTGCTAATTCTAAAAATTCCCTTCCCATTAAAATTTCAACAGATGGGACTTGATTCTTATTGAAAAAATCAAAAACTTCATTCCAATTAACATCCTTCTCTATAATTAAAGATCTTAGTGCTTTTTTCCCTTGAGCATCAATCTTATAACGCTTCTTCTTTTTTTCTCCACCCTTATGAATTGATTTTAAAAATATCTCTTCAACTTCTGTTACATTCTCAGGAAGCTCATATTTGAATCTTCCTCTTTCCTCCTCATTTACTCCTATTGCGTACACACAAAACTCCATATCAGAAAACTCAGAAATTAGGGTCTGTACCCAAGTTGATACCCCTCCTACAACATAGGGATAGCATCCCTCTGCAATTAAGCATACTTTCATATTTACCCCCCTAGCCTAATAGAAAAAATTGGCTCCATAACATTAACTAAATAAAATCCCTCCTCTAACTTTATAAGATTACATCCTTTCAAAGCTTTCGCTTCCTTTTCATATCTCAATATAAAACTCATAGGCCCTATAAAATTATCATTATATACCTGAATTTCGCTTTTAGATTTAAAAATATATGGTTTTATTAAGTCCTGCTTTTTTATTTCCTCCGCCCCTTGGGATATAGTTCTACTACTGATCCATCTAAAATCATTAAAAATATCCTCAGCAAAATTTTCAAATTCCTTACCTAAGTTTTTCCAGTCCATGAATCCATCTTCAATTAGTATAGCTTCCCTTACGTCTAAGGTATGGGATATAGCGCCTAGAGATGTAGCTGTGTTTACTAATTTCCAATACTCGCTTTCACTATAACTAAAACCATTAGATACTGTTGGGAAATTAATAATATTGTTCTGACCTACTTCAAAATCCTGTATAAACTGAGTATTTTTATCTCCTTCATATAATCCATTAATAACTGCTAAATCATCCAATGTTTTCTCTACTAATTCAAATCCTTCTGTGCTAAGCATTCCGTCTGGCGGACTATAGCTGCGTACGGCATACTTTTGAAATCGAGTTTTTAAAATTTCATTTATAAAAACAAATCCTCTTTCTGCAACCCTAATATCCTCCCAATATAAGGAGGAACCATTATCCCTATTTTTATTAAACACTAGTGGTATTGGATTATAGCCTGATGAAGCTATTTCGCCATTATAACGAAGAATCTCACGACCTATAAATGATAAGTTTTTAGAATTAATATTATTGTCTAAGAAGGATTCATGCATATTTACTTCTAATGTAGATATAAAAAATGATGTATATTTTAAATCATACGCACTTGCTATTTGTGCCATATCAGGCCACCAAATATCCCTAATAAAACCTTCAATATTCCTGCCATAATTAGCCTTCATATAAGAGTCGTTCCCCTTCAAATCTAGAGGAAAGTAGTTTAAATTCACAACCTTAGCATTTAGAATTGGATAGATATATGCTTCTTCTGCCCTCGCAAGAGCAGCTGTAAATATTCCAATTCCTGTTTTTTCACTTAGAAAAGTGTTGTTAAAAACAATTGCCTTTCCTTTACCTACTGCTACCTCCCAAAATAAAGGGTTACCGTCTTGAGCCCTTGCCAAAATGTTACTCTCTTTATTCAAACGCACACTTAAACTGGAGGTTGTTAACCAATCTCCAGATATATCTAAATAGCCTCCTAATAGCACACCAGAATCCAAGTTAATTCCTTGTGCATTGTATAAGTAACCAGATTCATAAATGCCTAGCTTCTGTTTTATATAATGAAAATTATTATCATTTTCAAGACTTCTAGCAAAGATTACATTTCCACCTGACTCTAAAAACTCCAATATGATCGTAATATCTTCTAATATATCTAAATCCTTGGTAGCTATTATCAGTGTTTTATCTATTGATAAGTCTTGATTTTCAATAGAATTTAAAATAATATAATCCTTCTTCATGAAATTAAGAGCTCTTTCAATATTCTCAACTATAGTATTAGAGCTTAAATCATCTTTGTTGGAATATAGGATATACTTATTCTCTGCACCTTCTAAAATAGGAATTTGTAACCTTATAGCATTTTCAATATCAACAGCATTATACGTATTAATCGCCTTACTCCACTCTATTAATGTATTCATTCGTAAGGATTGTATTAATAAGGCAAAGAGTAATACAATACTTAATGATATAAAAATTCTTTTGTATGTTAGCATTCACTATAGTCCTCCTCCCAAAATCTTATAAGAGATAAGGTGTTTTTAGAAATTGGAATTGTAGTTTCTTTAAGGTCTTTTAATATTTTAAAAAAGCTTAGTGTCTGACCAGTTGCATAGTAATATTTTAGGAGATAGATATAAGCTTGTTCACTTAATGGATACTCCTTCTTATACTCCATACAGTATTTTTCAATATTATTATAGGATTCAACTTCCATTAAAGCTTCAATAAGATTGATATATATATCCTCTTTTAAATTGTTTTCCACCTCATAAATAATTTTTTCTATTACTTTAATATATTGATATAAGTATTTTTTTCTATCCTTTTCTTCCAATATTCCACTATCGGCATACTTTTTTAAATTTTCTCCATACTCTAAAGAAAAATCTATATCCTCTTCATTCTTTTCGTATTCTACCTCCATGCTCTGAAGAAGAAGCATATGTTTTCTTGTTAGCTCCATTATTGTAGAAGCTGCATAATGAGAGGTTTCTGAATCATTATCCCCTAGTGCTAACTTTACCTGGCGAATATATCCATCCATATTCTTTTTTAATATATCTAACAAAAGCTTCCGTTTTTCATAGGGGTCTGATAAAATGAATGCTTCCTCTAAAGGAACAAGATTAACATATTGGTTGTAATCTGGCTTTACTAGAAATTGTTTCTTTGCCCTTTTGGCCATTAGTTCTTCCCTATTATAAGTCATTGGATTTCTTTCTAATTTTTCTAAAATATCAGTTAATAAAAAAAACAGGGCTCCAAAAATAGGTATTAGAAATATGATTATGCTTCTATAAATCCTTTGCTCAGGGTAAATTTTATAAAAGAGCAATAAGTAAGTTATACTTATTGCGATGTGGATCATAAATAGCATACTAAATTTAAACATTTAAATTGTCACCACACTACATATTAGATTTTTTTCTCTAATTCTATTCACTACAATATTACTATCTTCAGTGGTACTGTTTGAGAGCAAAGCCAATAGTCTACCGTTATTATCTAATCCTAAATAATCCGTATCTCTTATTATGTTAAGAATATTGCTAGATATTTTTTCTAATTCATTTCCGTAATCAATTTGCAAAATAGAATACTCGGAAACCTCTAATTCCTTTGCAATTTTTTTTGCATGAATAATCTCTTCAAATATATTAGATTTCAACACTCTTGTATTTATAACGTACTTACTATCTGATGTAGCTTCCATATATTTATATGCTCTATTTAATGAAGAAGATATAAGAGATGCTACAGTGCGCAACAGATTAACATAATATAAATTAGCTATTTCAAAAGGTGCATTCCATATAAAAATTGCATATATTAATTGTCCTTCATAATAAATACCTGCGGCCATAGTAGGTAACTCTTCTTTCATACTCCTGTTTGTAAATATTTTTTGCTTTTTTATATCTTTTCCTAAAGCTCCGAGGGTATCAAATGGTAAGGATTTTCCCAGTTGTGCAGCTTCCTTTGTACTGGATGCGGCTAATCTTAAGTAGTTTCCTTGAGAGCTAGCAGAGTAAATAGCTACATTCTTAGACTTCATAATTTCCATTAAAACATTTATTGCTGAAGGAATAATTCTCTCTGATTGCAGTACATCCAGCCTTGAAACCATAGAGTATATTTTTCCAAAGCTATCTTCATGACTAATTAATCGTTCCTCTAGACTTTCCTTAATTCTTAAGTTTTCATTGTATATTTCCTCTAGATCATTAAGCTCAGCCTGTATAAAGTCTAATTCTTCTTCCTTCATCGCAAGCTCTACTTTTCTTCTATCTAATGTATATCCTATTGAAATACCTATTAAGAAATACTGCGACACCCTTAGCATTGTTTGAAAATTTAATAATGCCCCTACTAAATCGCTGCCATTTTGAATTAGCTGTCCCATATATAATCCCGATGATAGTATTACTGCAATGCTGGCCTGCTTTACTCCGAACATTACTGCCATTAACACAATGTACAGCATCGTTATATCTATATGTGCTAAAATAGGGTTATACCTTAATGTTACTGTCAGATATGAGATCAATGAAAATAATATGATATTTTCTAAGTAAGGATATATCTTTTTCCATCTTTCTTTCACCTTTTCATTTTCAGCTTTATTATTATGCTTTGGTTTCTCAAATAAACTATCCGAATTTTCATTAATCCAACTGACCGTTTTTTCAATTCCTTTTCTTATATCATATAAAGGTATCCAATCTAATTCTTTTTGGGATATGGTACTGTCTAGAATAGCAGTAGGATTATTTTCATTAATATATTCAATATTTACTGCTTTTTTTCCTAAATTATCTTCTATAATATGTAAGATCTCTTCTTCATTTAAAAATTCCCCTGATGCAATGTTCATTTTTTTACTTACAGTACTCCCTAAAGCTCTGTATATTGCATCTGTAGCATCTCCTATATATAAAAGAGGATGTGTTTTTTCTTTATGTATCTTTACAGTCTTTTCATACAGTATTTTTTCGATTAACCCCATTACAAAAGAATTCTGAGAAATTTCATATTGTCTAGGGCCATAAATCTCTGGTATTCTTATACTTAAGGAATTTAATCCATAAGACTTTTCCCATCTTTCACAGAGAGACTCTGCTTCTATTAATATATTTCCTCTGATCGTTGCAGGAACAACATCTTCCAATTCATTTACGAATTTATTTTCTTCAACAGTATATACCTCATCTGAAGATAAGAATATGAACTTATTTACTTTAAATAAGCTGGCATTTTTAAGTACGTTTATTAATCCCGATAAAAATTCATTTTCAGCTTTATTATAGTCACCCTGCCAAAAACCTTCGTCTTGCGCTCCTAAGAATATTACAGCATTAGGCAATATTCCTTTAAATATATCTTCGAGTTTACTACTAGAAAGTTCGCATTGAAAAT
>JAEWHG010000031.1 GCA_023387935.1 Bacillota bacterium | reverse complement strand
GAAATTATTTCTATTTTGGAATCGAATGAGGTAAAATCTTATATAGATCATTATTTTCCTATGAGAATGGGGAGAATGAATAATTTTGCAGGAGAAGGTTCATTAAATAGAGAAAATAATAGTGAAGAGAATACTTTTTCTTGGGCAGGTTTAGTAGAGGAAGCTTCTAAAGAAAAAGATTCACAGAAAAAACAAAATTTAATCAGAGATTTATCCTATGGAGATAGTCCCTATTTTATATCCGTAAGTAGCTATAATAATATATTGAAATCTATCAATAAAGAACCTATTTATTTAGAGGAAGATCAGATAGCGATGTATTCTAGTAGCAGATTTTCATTTAATCATGATTTTCTTCGTAAAATTCTGAAAGAAAATCCAAATGTTATTGTGAATAATGATGAATATGAACTTATAGATGGTTTATATACAAATAATTTAGTTGCAGATAGAGCCATTACAATCATGTATGGATTGATTATTCCGGATTCTTTGTTTAATGAAATTGTTGAATACGAAGGAAGAACATATCGCTGGAATATGGTTTTAGATTCGGAGTTTATTAAAGAAGAAGGATTAATGCAGTCAATGAACAAAGTGGACCAAATATTAAGTGTAGCGGGACTTCACTATGAGAGTTACCTTGCTAGTATGGGCAGACAGCTATTTTATGTAGTTGCAGGAAGTTACACTACAATTTATTTGAGTTTGATGTTTCTTATTATTGCAAATACAGTTTTAGGTTTAAAGTTTCTAATGCAACAAAGAACTACAAAGCATAGATATTCAACCTTATTTATGTTAGGTGCAAGTGTTGAAGAACTTTGTTTATCTGCAAGAAAACAAATAATATTATACTTTATTTTAGTTATTGTAGTGGCTCTTATCAGTTCAATTTTTGGAGTATGGTCTTTAATGGGAAGCTTTTTTACTATATCCCATTCAATAAGTATGATTAAACTTATTTTACTAGTCGTTTTATCCTTAGGATTGTTTTTTGCTTTTGAATTTGCTTATATATGGATGATTCAGAGGAAAAGTGATGAAGAAATAAAGAAATTAAGTGAAGCTTTATAGGGGGTGTAAAGGTGGATCAGATAGTCATTGTTGAAGACGATATCTTTCTACGTAGTGAACTCCAAAACACATTAGAAAAGGAGGGATACGCTGTTTGGTGTATCTCTTCTTTTCATAATGTTATTGAGGAAATTATCAATATAAATCCCAATTTAATTCTATTAGATTTAAATCTACCTCAAATATCAGGATATGATATTTGTAAAGGTCTAAAGGCTAAGGGAATAGGGCCTATTTTAGTTTTAACATCACGAGATCAGCTTCGTGATGAAATACACGCTTTAGATTTAGGAGCAGATGATTATTTAACGAAACCATGTCATCCGGACAGATTACTTGCAAGGATTCAGAAATTAATTAGTCTATATTCAAATTTAAATATTTTACTTGAAGCAGGAGATATAAAACTAGAAGAGAAAACAAATACATTATATTTTAATGGGAAAACTGTAACCCTATCAGAAAACGAAGGAATTATTATGAAAATACTAATAAAAGCAGATTCATCCGTTGTGAGAAAGGAAGAGCTCTTTAGGGAAATTTGGGGGAGTACGGAATACGTAGACGAAAATATTCTACAAGTGAATATGACAAGGCTAAGAAAAACCTTAGAAAGTATAGGAATAAGGAATAAAATAAAAACGATTAGAGGTATTGGGTATAGGCTAGAAGGAGCTGACAAAGAATGAAGTCAAAAGATATCATGAATATTTTTAAAAACTCAGGTCATTGGATGCTCCTTATGATCCTTAGTAATGCATTTTTTATTCTTATGGCATGGATCGCATATCCTGAATCCTTTTCTATTTTAGTTAACATTATGATAGCCTTCTCCATATTTATTATTATTCTAGGAATTTTCATATCTCAAAAAAATAAAATAAAGCAGGATGAAGCTTTCTTTAATTTTTTGAGTGAGTTATCTGATGAATCTGAATCGAGGCTAATTGAGACCTTTGGAGAACTTCATAGAGATAAAATAAATATATTAGGGAACAAATTAAGAAGTTATAAAGAAAATCTAGAACAGACGCAGTTAAAGTCTAAGGAGTATGAAGAATTTATTGAGAGCTGGGTTCATGAAATAAAAAAACCAATAGCTTTAGGAACTTTAATTTTGGGAAATAGAAAGGATGAAATGAGTCCTTTAGTTCACCAAAGATTCGATCATGTAATGATTAATATTAGGGAACAGGTAGAACAAATTCTTTTCTATGCAAGATTGCAGACTTCTCATGTGGATTATCGCTTAGAAAGAATCGTTTTAAGTGAGTGCTACGATGATGTAATTTTAGATATGAAGTCAATGATTAGTGAAAAGAATATTTCTATTATTTCATATATAGAGGATATTCCTATTGTGTCTGATAGGAAAACACTTCAATTTATTTTCTCGCAAATTTTAACCAATGCAGTTAAGTATTCAAAGGATGATGTAGAACGATTCATATGGTTAAAAACTGGATTTGATGAGGTGCAGAATAGATATTATACAAGCATTTCGGATAATGGAATAGGGGTTATGACTTCTGACCTTCCATTTATTTTTAATAAAGGATTTACTGGGGAAAACTATAAGGAAAGTCATTCTACAGGAATTGGTTTGTATCTTGTGAAAAAACTATGTGATGAAATTAAGATTGATATTGAAGTAGAGTCTAAAGCAGGGGAAGGATTTTCAATTAAATTATTATTTCCTGTAGTTAAATGACGATCTTGTAATTAATTGGTTTGTTAGGTATAATCTTACCTTTGAAAGTTAGAAGAAA
>JAEWHG010000213.1 GCA_023387935.1 Bacillota bacterium | reverse complement strand
AGGAAGCATTACGTTTATCTAATACATCTGGAAAATTAGGATCAAATCCAGCAGTCACATCACCAGATAAAACCTTAGTATTGCTCATAGCTCTACGTAAATCTATGTAACTGGTTCTTCCTTGTAAGTTTAGTAGTTCTGCAACAGCATTATCGAAAAACAGAGATTCCATTCCTGTATTCCCCATGCTGCCCACCTCTTCTTTGTCTACGAAAAGACCAACAACTGTATTCTTAGGATTTTCAATTTCTAATACAGCTTTATATGCAGCAAATGAGCAGACACGATCATCATGTCCATGAGCTGCAATCATACTTCTATCAAGGCCTACATCTCTAGACTTCCCGGCTGGTACAATTTCAATTTCAGCCACAGTGAAGTCTTCTTCTTCTATGCCATACTTTTCATTCAATAGTCTTAGTATATTTAATTTTACCTTCTCTTCTATATCATCGGATTTATAAGGAATATTCCCTATTATCACATTCAATCCTTCACCAGTAATACCTTCATCCATTTTCTTAATCATTTGATCCTTTGCTAAATGCGGAAGTAAATCGGAGATATAAAATACTGGGTCATTATCATCTTCTCCAATAACAATAGAAATTTTCTCCCCATTTTTCTTAATCATAATACCATGTAATGCAAGCGGTATGGATACCCACTGGTATTTTTTTATGCCACCATAGTAGTGCGTTTTTAGAAGTGCCAATCCACCATCCTCATAAAGAGGAAACGCCTTTAAATCTAGCCTTGGGGCGTCTAAATGACTCCCTACAATTCTCATACCCTTTTCTATTCCTTCAGTTCCTACTGTAAATAAGACAACGGCCTTTCCCTTATTCTCAGCATAAATTTTATCACCTGGATTAACAGTTCCTTTTTCCATTACTTCATCTAATGAAATAAATCCATTCGCTTTTGCTCCTTTAATGATTTCATCCACACATTCTCTTTCCGTTTTTCCTTTATCCATAAAAGACTTATAATCTTCACAAAAATCAAAAACTTGTTCTAACTCTCCATCCTTCAATTGTTCCCAAGCATTATGAAACTTTTTAGCCAACTGTTTCTGTAATTCTTTACCTATCATTTCCTCTGCCATAAGGTTCACCCCTTTATTATTATTAAATATGATTATATTTTAATATATTACTTTAATGATACTCTTACTATTTTTCATTGTCAACAATTGGATAAATCGTGACAATGGCAGATTAAAAAAAGCAAACAAACAGTTACAACCTGTTTATTTGCTCTAATTACATTCTATTTAGTTTTATTCCTGTGTAACGCCTGTAATAACTGGAACAAAGCTTTTATTTAATTTAAATGAGCTTTCTTTTGTTCTGATAATAGCATAGCTCGCCGCAGTTAATACAAGACCTATAATTCCTGAACCAATTTCTTTATATTGACCTAGACCTATTTTGTCTAAAAGTATACTGCCAATAAAAACACCAGCAATTAATGCGATTAATGGAATCATATAGGCAATAAAAGCAGCAGCTAAAACATTTTGATTTTCCATATCTATTTCAACACGATCACCAATTTTAGCATTAATAGAATTAAATGCCTCTACTTCCATGCTCATATCTTCGTCTCCCCATCTACAACCTTTGCAATCTCCGCATGCAGAATGTTTTTGAAGAACTACCTTTGCTCGATCTCCATTAGTTGACATAATAACTCCACATTGTCTCATAAAATATCCTCCTTCCTAATTTTAAAATAACTTTTAGTCTATATTTGCTCTAATTGAATTCTATTAATCCTATTTAATTTCTTCTATTTTATAAGCTCTTTAACTATTTGAGAAGCTATAATTAATCCAGCAACAGAAGGCACAAAGGATACACTCCCTGGAATTTGATGCTTTACAGTGCATGTTCTGTCTTTATTAGGACAAATACAGTTCGTTTTACAACTACTGCTTTCAATTTCTAGTGGAGTTATAGGTTCTTCCTTTGAATATACAACCTTTAGATCTTTAACGCCTCTTTTTCTAAGCTCCTTACGCATTACCTTAGCCAAAGGACAAACTGAAGTTTTGTAAATATCTGTTACCTCTAATCTTGTCGGGTCTAGTTTATTACCAGCACCCATACAACTAATAATTGGAATTCCTCTATTTTTACATCTCTCAATTAAGTCTAGCTTTGCTGAAACCATATCTATTGCATCCACTACATAGTCATAATCATTAGCTAATAATCTTTCTGCACTTTCGCTATTATAAAGCTCTTGATAGGTGGTTACCTCAGCCTTAGGATTAATATCTAAAATACGTGCCTTCATTGTTTCTACTTTTGATTTACCAACAGTACTACGAAGAGCATGTATTTGCCTATTAATATTCGTTAAGCATATATCATCATCGTCTACCAATACAAATTTGCCAACTCCACTTCTAGCTAATGCTTCCACAGTAAAGGTTCCAACTCCGCCTATACCAAATACAGCAATTTTACTATTTTTTAAATTTTCAAGACCCTTAGTTCCAATTAACAGCTCTGTTCTTGAAAAAGAATGTAGCGCCATTTTTAACCTCCTCTACTTTTCAATTAAACTTAATATTAACTAATTTTTATTATTATGTCAAATCTTTATAGCACGCAAAAAAACTCCTGTGAAGGAGTTAACCAGCTCTATACCAGATTTTTTTAAGCTATTATTAGCTTTTTTCCCCACTATGCCGTAGCTGAGAGTTTTGAACCTGCTCTCGCAGGTGGGTACCCTATTACTTACTTCGCAAGTCCTTTATAAATAGAAGGCATTTACTAGATAAGTAAACTACGAATTCCCTATGTTATGGTGTTGGATCAAAACCTATTCAACATTACGCACATAGTAGGGTGTTAATATAATAATACCATAGTTATCATAATATTTCAAATATTTTTTTAATGTTCAAAACAGATTAATTAGCTCTCGCTAAACATAAATTACAATCCTTACAATTATTCAGCCTTTTTGCTAAATCACTACAGGCTCTTCTGGAAAATACACAAGGAATTTGATTTTGCTTTGCTTTTTGCTTTATAACTTCAGTTATATTATGCTCAATAAAATCGTAAAACACTATAACCATATCTATTTCCCCTGGAATATCTAATTTTCTCATGCCTTTTTTTCTACCGTCCCAATGTATATAATCTTTTATTCCATAGCTTTGTAATGTATCTGGTATATTACCTAATCTATCTGCTCCCACTAATAAAGCTTTCATTTCATATTGCCCC
>JAEWHG010000193.1 GCA_023387935.1 Bacillota bacterium | reverse complement strand
ACGTAAACAGTGATGTTCTAGGTAAAAAGGACATTATTAAAGTACAGGATCATGTAGATATAGACATAGATGTGCTTGGGCTTATTGATCAAAATGCAACTGTAAATATTATACAGGATGGAGAAATTGTTTCAAAAACAAAGGTTGAGATACCTAAAAAAATAAAAGGTCTTTTTCAATGTAAAAATCCTAGATGTATCACAACTGTAGATGATTATGCAATATCCGAATTTACTTTAGTTCCTAATGGCAAAATACAGTACCGTTGTAACTACTGCGAGGAACTAACCGAATATAAATTATAAAATTCGTCTGATGCTATCGCATCGACTCATGGCGCACTCATTTTTTAACATTCATTAAAAATTCAAGTGCTTAAAATATTACCAACAATCTACTTTAAAATTCCTATCTTCCACTTTTTAAGTGAAAGATAGGAATTTATATTACTTGATATATATATATCTATACCACTTTCCATTAATTGTAGTAAAAACACGCCCTAATAATTCTTAATTTATATATCCTTTACATTCAAAACCCTCATCGCATTTAACACTGCAATCAGTGCTACACCTACATCTGCAAATACTGCCTCCCACATAGTAGCAAGACCACCTGCACCTAATACTAACACTATAGCTTTTACTCCAAAGGCAAATATAATATTCTGCCATACAATATTTCTAGTTTTCTTAGCTATTTTTATTGCACTTACTAGCTTCATTGGCTCATCAGTCATTAAAACAACATCAGCCGCTTCAATAGCCGCATCAGATCCAAGCCCACCCATTGCTACTCCAACATCTGCTCTAGCTAATACTGGGGCATCATTGATTCCATCTCCAACAAAAACTAATTTACCCTTTGATGATTTTTTCCCCTCTAGCATTTCAAGTTTTTCTACTTTTTGATCAGGTAATAGTTCTGCATATACTTCATCTAAACCTAGCTCATTCGCTACCTTTCTTCCTACTTGTTTATTATCCCCTGTAAGCATAACCGTTTTCTTTACACCAATGTTTTTTAATTCTTTAATTGCCTTTTGAGAATCTTCTTTCACCTCATCGGAAATTACAATAGAACCTGCAAAACTTCCATTAATAGCTATATAAACTACTGTTCCCATAGCTTCTATAGCATTATATTTAATTTTACTATCATCCATTAATTTAATATTTCCAACTAAAATTTCTTTTCCTCTTACGATTACCTTAATTCCTCTGCCTGATATTTCCTCATAGTCATTAATTTCTTTCTTATTTACTGATTTTCCGTATTCCTTTAAAATAGATGTCGCAATTGGATGATTCGAATAACTTTCCGCAAAAGCTGCATATTCTAATAACTCGACCTTTGAAATACTCGTATTAACATTGATCTCAGTTACCTTAAATATCCCCTTAGTTAATGTTCCTGTTTTATCAAATACAACAGTATCCACATTATTAAGTGCTTCTAAATAGTTTCCACCTTTTATTAAAATTCCATTTTTAGATGCTCCACCAATTCCTCCAAAGAATCCTAATGGTATGGATATAACTAATGCACAAGGGCAGGATACTACAAGGAATATTAGAGCTCTATATATCCATTCAGAAAAAGTAGCACCTTCTATTAATAATGGAGGAACAATAGCTAAACCTAGAGCCGCAAATACTACTACTGGTGTGTAGTATCTTGCAAACTTTGTAATAAAGTTTTCTGTAGGAGCCTTCTTGCTATTCGCATTTTCCACTAGATCTAATATTTTAGATACTGTAGATTCACTAAACTCTTTACTTACTTCAACTACTAATAAACCATTTTTATTTATAAATCCACCTAATACACTACTTCCTGATTCAACCTCTCTTGGGACGGATTCTCCTGTTAAGGCAGAAGTATCTACCATAGATGTTCCTTCTATAACAACCCCATCTAAAGGTACTTTTTCTCCAGGCTTTACAATAATATAATCCCCTACATTAACTTCTTCTGGCGAAACCTTTTTTTCTTCACTTCCTACTTTAAGGTTTGCATAATCTGGCCTAATATCCATAAGTTCTGATATAGATTTTCTAGATCGATTTACTGCTAGATCTTGGAAAAGTTCGCCTATTTGATAGAAAAGCATAACCGCTACACCTTCAGCAAATTCTCCAATAGCAAAGGCTCCTACTGTTGCTATAGCCATTAAAAAGTTTTCATCAAAAATTTGGCCTCTTAACATATTCTTCCCTGCTCTAAGTAGTACTTCACCACCTACGAGAATATAACTTATAAAGTAAAATATAAATTCAACTGTATTTGACATTTTAAAAGCAATAGCTATGAAAAAAAGCGTAGCTCCTATTCCTAATTTTATAAGCTCATTTTTATTATTACCATCTCCATGACTATGTCCATGATGGTGACCATCGTTATGGTCGTGATGGTGGTGGCTATGATCCCCTTTATTTTTTCCTCTAATTTTCTCTTTTACAATTACATGAGGCTCTAATTTATTAACGATATCTTTCATTTTTATTGAAATTGGCTCTAACTTCGAAACATCTTCCGTTTGAATAACTAATGTCTTAGTAACAAAGTTTAAAGAAGCAGATTTTACATCTTCCAATTCATTGACCTTTGATTCTATTTTAGAAGCACAACTTGCACAGTCCAATCCTTCTAAAATAAACTCCTTACGAGTTAATGTGCATTTTTCACTAGATTCTAATCCCATATATTTGCCCCCCTTATTTATGATTGATATGCTCAAAACCTTGCTCGAAAATATTTTTAACGTGATCATCATCTAATGAATAATAGACCACTTTTCCTTCTTTTCTAAATTTAACAAGCCCTGCCTGTTTAAGTACTCTTAATTGATGAGAAATTGCCGATTGATTCATTTTAAGTAGTGCGGCAATATCACAAACACACATCTCTGCTTCAAATAATGCATGGAGGATTTTTATCCGTGTTGTATCACCAAAGACCTTAAATAGCTCAGCTAAGTCATATAACTTTTCTTCCTTTGGCATTGATTTCTTAACTTCATTAACAACTTCTTCATGTATAACTGTACAGTTACAGGTATCTGTACTACTTTGATTTATTGACACATTATCACCCTTTCTTCATATGAATGATTGTTCATATGTTCACTTATAGTATATTCCGTTTATCTATTTTTTGCAATCATTTTTTTATATAAAAATATAAAATTTGTTCGTTTACACTCACTAACTTTATGTTGCGCTAAATTCTAATCTTTGCTTAGAATTTAAGTACCCAAATAAAAAAACTAGGAATAGAATAAACATTCCTAGTTTTATACGAACTTCCATATTTTAAAGTACATCCATACTCAAATATCTTTCTCCAGTATCTGGTACTATGGATAAAACCTTTTTGCCAGGTCCAAGTTTTTTTGCTATTTGAATTGCTGCAAATGCAGATGCACCTGCAGATATACCGCATAAAATTCCTTCCTTTTGAGCAAGCATCTTAGCCGTATTAATGGCATCTTCATCAGTAACATGAATAATCTCATCGAATATTTCCATATTTAAAGTTTTTGGAATAAATCCTGGACCAGTCCCTACTATTTTATGTGGTGCCGGTTCTCCACCTGCAATAACAGGGGAGTTCTTAGACTCTACAACATAGATTTTTATATTAGGACAATGCTGTCTTAAAACTTCACCAGTACCGCTAATCGTCCCACCAGTACCTGCCGTAGCTATAAAAGCATCTAAATGCCCATCCATCTGCTTTAAAATTTCTATTGCAGTAGTAGTTTTATGAATTTCTGGATTTGACATATTTTCGAATTGGTTAGGCATAAAGCTATTTGGAATTTCTTTTAATAACTCGTTCGCTTTTTCTATACTTCCTTTCACAAGCTGCTCACCTGGCGTTAAAATGACCTCTGCGCCAAATGCCTTTAATAATTTTACTCTTTCTGGCGTAGCAGTAGATGGCATTATAATAATCGCTTTATAACCCTTTGCAGCTGCCACCATTGCCATGCCGATACCTGCATTCCCTGATGTAGGCTCTATAATAGTTGCTCCTTCTTTAATTAACCCTTCTTTTTCTGCTGCTATTATCATATTAAGAGCAGCTCTATCTTTTACAGAGCTACTCGGATTAAAAAACTCTAGCTTTAAATATAGATCAGCACTTTCTTTATCTGTTAATCTATTTGCCTTAACTACTGGAGTTTCTCCTATTAATTCTGTAATATTATTAACAACTTTCATATGATCACCTTCCTGATTTGAAAAAATAAATTCTTTAATATTATATCCTACATTTATTTATTATTACATATACAATTTTTTTGCCCAAAATAGGATTGCTGTATAAGGGGTCTTATTTTTGGGGTAACATTATTGTAAACTTACTTCCTTTATCTTTCCTACTTTCTACAGTAATTCTCCCCTTATGGGCTTCAATTAAAGTTTTGGTAATAGTTAAGCCTATTCCAGTGCCACCTGTTTTTCTATTTCTAGATTCATCACTTCTATAAAACCTTTCAAATACATATGGAATATCCTGCTCAGCTATACCAATCCCCGTGTCTTCAACAATAATATTTACTTGCTCTTCATTTTCTAATAAATCTATATTTATAGTTCCTCCTATATTAGTAAATTTCAAAGCATTTGATAAGAGGTTTACTATAGCTTGTCTAATTTTATCTTTATCTCCATAGATTTGGATATTCTCTTTGATGTTGGTATTTATTTTAATTCTCTTTTCTTGAAATTGGTATTCAAAACTTTCTATTATTTCATTTAAATCCTTTGATAAGGAATAATTTTTAATCTCTAAATTTAGTTTATGATTTTCTATATCCGTTAAATTCTTTAATTCCTCAACAAGTTTAATTAATCTAATTACTTCATTTTTGCATATATCTAGTTTATCCTTAGTAGGTTCCCATATGCCATCACTTATAGCCTCTATATGACTTTGCAAAACAGTCAACGGTGTTCTTAATTCATGGGATATATCAGAGGTTAATCTCTTTCGTAATAGTTCTTGCTCTTCCAGAGATTTTGAAAGATGATTAATTGACTTAGAAAGATCATTCAGTTCTACTATATTATTAGATATTTCAACTTTAGTACCCAATTTACCTTTTCTAATATCATTAGCAGCCTCAGTAATCTTCAATATAGGCTTTGAAAAAATTTTAGAAGAAAATATTCCAAGTAAAATTGCAGAAATAACGGATATAATTGCCCCATAGAATATAGACTTATTAATTCCCTTTGTAAATTCTATGTCACTTTCAGATACTAAAAATGGCCCAACATACCCTATAATAATAGTCCCTATGTGTTCTTTTGTATTAGAGAATAAATCATATTCCTCTACAGTGTAATTTTCTTCTCTTAGATTATTACCCATCATCCCATTATGCATTTGCATCATACCATTACCCATCATCCCATTATGCATCTGCATCATACTGTTACCCATTCTACCCATCATCTCATTATGCATTTGAATCATTGTGTTTTCCATATTATGAGTGCATATGGGATTATTATTTTGATCCTTTATTTCAATATCAAAATTATGAATAAGGGGAGATGTATTAATATCGTCTATAGCCTCTTGAGTCCAGCCATTATTTAAATCATAGGACTGTTCAACTATTTTAATTACTTCTTTTAATCTTTGCTCCTGCTCATTTTTCATATATATATCAAAATTTCTTAATACGGTTATATTTGTAATGATACTTACTAAAGCGATTGAAAAAAGAGATCCGCCCAGTATTAATAAAATTAACCTAGTTCTAAGTTTATTCATCATCCTATTCCCCCGCAAACTTATAGCCTACTCCATATACCGTTAAAATATATTTATTGTTATTATCTTCAATTTTGTGCCTTATGTTTTTTATATGCGTATCAATGGTCCTATCGTATCCTTCATAATCATAACCTAATATTTTAATAACTAAATCATCTCTAGTAAATACCTTGCCTATATTCTGAGATAATAAACTTAATATTTTATATTCTGTACTTGTTAAATCCACTAGATTACCCTGTTTCTTAACTTCTATTTTGTTTAAATCGATTATTAAGTCTCCATTGGAAAACTCGAGTATATTTGCTTTTATATTGTCAATTCCACTTCTTCTTAATATAGCCCTTACTCTAGCTACTAATTCTTTAGGACTAAAGGGCTTGACCATATAATCATCAGCACCAATATCTAATCCATAAATTCGATCAGATTCTTCTACCTTTGCAGTTAGCATCAGTATAGGCACGTGAGATTTTATCCGGATACTTTTACAAACCTCTTCTCCAGACAAATCTGGAAGCATTAAGTCCAAAATCACAAAATTAACAACTTCTTTATTAAATATCTCTATCGCATCTCTTCCATTATAAGCAGTGAAAACTATATACCCTTCATTTTCTAAATAAGCTTTTACTACGCTTACAATATTTTCTTCGTCATCTACTACAAGAACACTTTTTCCTCTATGGTCCATGGGAACACCACCCTTATTCCTATGATTACTTTATTATCTACCCCAATAATAATATAATGCCCAGTCTTTTTCAATACTGGACATTATTATACCCTATTTACATTCTCTTGTGCAAATGCGGATCTACTAATTAATGTATCATTTCTCCCAAAGGTCCATCCTCTTTTATTATATCTTGGATTTCATAAACCGAAATAGGGAACTGTGGAAAGCCATATACATAAGGTGCTAACTCATAAAGTTGAAAATATACAACTAAGGCTTTATCCGCTATATAAAAATCTTGATTCGGTCTAATTTGATCAAATTCTTCTATTGTAGGGATATCTCTTTCCTTTATTTGTTTTTTAATAATTTCTGATAATACATTTACATAGTCGCTGCCCGACTTAAATAAATCTCCTAAGGAGTACATCTTTCCTGTTTCAATATTAAAGGTCAACGACTTCATAATTGTCATTCCATGAGCTCCACCAGAAAATGCATAATTCGTTAATGATAAGCTTAATATTCCTCGCTCATTGGTCTTAATTTCATAGTAGCCCGTCATTGTTGTTTGTGGATTTTCATAATATCCTTGATCCTTTATCATTTGATATGCTAGGCTTAATATATTATTATTTATTTTTCTCTGTACATTTAAATTATGTAGTCCACTTACCACTGGATAATATACTTCTAACCTTGGCATTACTAACTTCATTGTGCTGATACAAACAGGAAATTTTTTATCCATCATTCCATCACTTCCCCTTTAAATTATTCACTTTATTACAATCTATGATTAATTTTTTAAAGTATTTCTATTTTGATAGTGATAGCATCACAAATTGTATAATTTTTTTGTTTAAGCTTGCATAATATAGGGTATAATGGTAATGTAAAATACATAGTTTAAATTAAAAATTAAATTTTTTTTAGGAGAGAGGAGACTTATAATTATGAAATACGTATGTATACCATGTGGTTATGTTTATGATCCAGAGTTAGGAGATCCAGATGGAGGAATAGCTCCAGGAACAGCTTTTGAAGATATCCCTGAGGATTGGGTATGTCCAGTTTGTGGCGTTAGCAAGGATATGTTCGAGCCAGAAGAATAGTATAAAATAATACATAAAGCAAAACCCTAAATGAAAAGCATTTGCTCTTCATTTAGGGTTTTTTTATTTATTAATCAAAGTATTTTAAAATTCTGGAAAATGTTATACAATTATAACTATATCATTTTAAATATATACTTAAGAGAGGGGTATACAAATGTCGAAGCAACTTAAGGCAGACTTGTCCTTATTGGCAGTTACACTTGTTTGGGGTTCTTCCTTTGTTCTAACAAAAAATGCATTGGATCACTTATCTACTTTTAATTTTCTGGCTATCCGTTTCATTTTAGCTGCACTTATATCTGGCATTATCTTTTATAAAAATATAATTCAGGCAGATAAGAATACTATAAAATACGGCATCTTAATAGGTGCCATATTGTTTACAGGATATGCACTTCAAACAACAGGACTTAACTATACCAGTGCATCTAAATCAGGGTTTATTACAGGATTTTCTGTTGTTATCGTACCTATTTTGTCAGCATATTTATTGAAAATAAAGCCTCCTAAATCTGCAGTTATCGGTGTTGTTTTTGCCATAATTGGACTTGGCTTTTTAACCTTGGACTCATCGCTTTCACTAAATATTGGAGACTTATATACATTAATTGCATCTCTAATGTTTGCTCTTCACATCATTACAGTTGGTAAATATACTGGTGAAGTTGACTCTATTGTAATGGCTATCGTACAAATCGGTGTAGTCGGTATACTTAGTTTATTCTTTAGCTTTGCCACTGAAAAGCCGATCATACCTACTGGAACTGAAATATGGCTACCGCTCTTTATTTTAGCAATACTTTGCACCTCCGGGGCCTTTATTGTTCAAAATGTTATGCAAAAATTTACTACGCCTACGCATACTGCCCTTATTTATTCTGGAGAACCTGTTTTTTCAGCAATCTTTGCATATTTTGTAGCTGGTGAGTTATTAACAAGTAAAGCTATTTGGGGATGTGGGCTAATTTTAGCTGGTATGGTTATTTCTGAACTAGACTGGAAAATTGTTTTTTCTAAAAAGGTTACAGATTCTACTCCCAATGAAAAAGAAGCTTCAGAGTAAACCTACTCTGGAGCTTCTTCCATTGTTATTGGTAAATTATTTGCTTTAAATATTTCTTCGATACTATCCCATAGTTTGTCTATACCTTCTCTTTTAAGGGAAGATATAGGTATTACCTTATCTTCTGGGGACATTCCAAGCTTTTCTCGAATAACCTTAAAATGTTTTTGATAAGCACCTCTTGATATTTTATCCGACTTTGTAGCTACAACTATTGAACCGTACCCATAGTGCTTTATCCAGTCATACATCATCTTATCGTCAGCTGTAGGCTCATGGCGAATATCTACTAGAAGTATTACCTCATATAGATTTTTTCTACTGCTTAAATATGTTTCCATCATTTTGCCCCAGCTTGCCTTTTCGCCTTTAGATACCTTTGCATAGCCGTAGCCAGGTAAATCTACTAAATAAAATTCTTTGTTAATCCAATAAAAATTAATCGTACGTGTCTTTCCTGGCGACTGACTTACCCTAGCAAGTTTTCTTCTGTTAAGAATCGTATTTATTGTAGATGATTTTCCAACATTTGATCTTCCTGCTAATGCGATCTCAGGTCTTCCGTCATCTGGATATTGCTTTGGAGCCACTGCACTCATCACTATTTCCGAACTAATTACCTTCATTTATTCCGCTCCTTTTTAATGCATGCTCTAAAACCTGGTCCATGTTCTCTGCAAATACGAACTCAAGTCTACGTTTTACATTGTCTGGTATCTCATCTAAATCTCTTTTATTATCTATTGGTATAATAATTTTCTTTATACCAGCCCTGTTTGCCGCAAGAACCTTTTCCTTTAATCCACCTATAGTTAAAACTCTACCTCTTAGCGTAATTTCTCCAGTCATTGCAACATCCTTATATACAGGAATATTTGTAAGGGCAGATATTACAGCCGTAGCCATAGTTATTCCTGCTGAAGGTCCATCCTTTGGAATTGCTCCCTCTGGAATATGAATATGAATGTCCAAATTTTTATGAAAATCCGGATCTATTTTAAGCTCATCAACTTTTGAGCGTATATAGCTTATGCCTGCCCTTGCAGACTCCTTCATAACATCACCAAGCTGTCCTGTAAGCACAAGCTTCCCATCACCCTTCATTGGTGTAACCTCGATGGATAGAGTATCGCCCCCAACTTGAGTCCAAGCTAGGCCCCTTACGATACCTACCTCATCTTTTTGGTTTGCCATTTCATACCTAAAAATAGGATTTCCTAAATACTTATGCAGATTATTCGGTGTAATACGTATAGAAGTAATCTTTTCTTCTACAATACGTTTAGCAGCCTTACGACAAATATTAGCAACTTGTCTTTCTAAATTTCTAACACCGGACTCTCTAGTATAGTGATTGATCATATCTCTAATGGCTTTTTCAGAAACCTGTAGATTTTCTGCTTTTAATCCATGTTCTTTAATTTGCTTTGGTAATAAGTATTTTTGCGAAATTTTAAGTTTTTCTTCCTCTGTATAGCCAGCAATTCGAATAACCTCCATACGGTCTAGCAAAGGTCTCGGTATTGTGTCTAAGCTATTGGCAGTAGTAACAAACATTATCTTAGATAAGTTGAAAGGAATTTCTAAATAATGATCTGTAAAGTCACTGTTCTGCTCCGGATCTAAGACCTCTAATAATGCAGAAGCAGGGTCTCCCCTAAAATCACTGGCTAGCTTATCGATTTCATCAAATAAGAATACTGGATTTTTACTACCTGCCTGTCTAATAGAAGAAATAATTCTACCAGGAATAGCACCTACATAGGTTCTTCTATGTCCTCTAATTTCTGCTTCATCTCTTACGCCACCAAGAGACATTCTTACAAATTTTCTATTTAATGATCTTGCTATCGACTTTGCAATAGATGTTTTACCAACCCCTGGAGGCCCAACAAGGCAAAGAATTGGTCCCTTCATGGTTTGTGAAAGCTGACGAATAGCAAGATATTCTAATATTCTTTCCTTTACTTTTTCTAAACCATAGTGATCCTCATCTAAGATTTCTGCTGACTTTTTAAGATCTAGCTTGTCCTTAGTTTCATTATTCCAAGGTAAGTTTAAAATCCAATCGATATAACTTCTTATAACACCTGTTTCTGCAGAGGATGGAGAAAGTCTCATTAGTCTATCTATTTCTCTTTCCACCTTTTCCTTAATATCCTTTGGTAATTTTAGCTTTTCAAGTTTTTGCTTATATTCATCCACTTCTTCTACTAAGCCTTCATCATCACCTAGTTCTTTTTGTATTGCCTTTAATTGCTCTCTTAAATAATGTTCCTTCTGCATTTTGTTAATTTGATTTTTAACTCTATTACTTATATTTTGTTCAATTTCTAAAATTTCAATTTCCTCTAATAAAATTCGATACAATGTTTCTAACCTAAGCTTAGGATCAAAAGCATTTAATAGTTCTTGCTTTGCAGCAGGCTTTAACAAAAGATTAGAAGCAATCGTATCTGCTAATCTGCCTGGCATATCTATTTCAGATATATTAATTAAAATCTCTGGTGAAATCTTGTTACTAGCTTCTATATAATCCTCAAAGGAATCCAGCACACTACGCATTAATGCATCCATCTCTTTAGTTTTAATTACTTCTAATTGATGATTTTGCTCTTCTACCTCAACAATAAAATATGGATTTTCCTGCAGCATATCCACTATTCTGGCTCTTGAAATACCTTCTACCAAAACTCTAATTGTATCTCCAGGAAGCTTAAGCATTTGCTTAATTTTTGAAATCGTTCCTACATCGTAAAAATCGTCAGGTGTCGGTTCTTCTATTTCTGCCTCTTTTTGAGACGCTAAAAAGATTAATTGATCATTTACCATTGCTTCTTCTAATGCATTAATTGAAGCTTCCCTTCCTACATCAAAGTGTAATACCATATATGGAAAAATAGTTATCCCACGCAAAGGAATCAAAGGGAGTTTGCGTATTTTTTTACTACTTTCATTTTGTTCCATACTATCATCTCCTTACTTATTTTCTATATTCTAATTCTTCTATGTATACTTAAAATTATCCTTATTTTTTTAGCAGTTGATTAATATTATATCCTTTAATCCATATTTTTTCAATATTTTACCCTAATAGAGCTGAATATATCAAAATAAAGTTTGCTTGTTTACCCTCACAAACTTTATATCGCACTCAATTTTAAGCGAACTTGAAATTTCAAGTGCTCAAAATAAAACTTGTTCGATTACTCTCACAAAATAAAAATAACACTTTGCATAAGCATTGTGTTATTCTCTGTGGCTAGTTATATTATTATTCCCCAAAGCTGCTACAAAAGGAAGTGGGTCTTGTATATTTGAGTGTGTATTTTTATCTTCATTTTTTTCATTATATAAAGCTATATCTATAACCTGTTTAATATTTTCAACAGGAATTACTTCAATATTTAACTCCTTAAATCTTTCTTGATAATTATCCTTAGGAATCATAACCCTAAGACAGCCCGCTCTTTTTGCTGCTTCAATTTTAGCTACAATACCTCCAACTGGCTTTACATTTCCTCTAATAGATATTTCTCCTGTCATAGCAACCTTGTTATCTACCAATTTTTCTGTAATTGAAGAGTATATTGCAGTAGCTATGGCTATTCCAGCAGAAGGCCCATCTATTGGTACACCTCCAGGAAAATTTAAATGAATATCATAGTTTCTTGGATCAACATCTAAAAATTTTCTAATAACAGTTAATACATTGTCTACTGAATCAGAAGCCGTACTTTTTCTTTTTAATGTTCTTCCAGGCAAATTCGTTTCTTCTCCATCTACTATTCCCGTTACAATAATTCTTCCTTTTCCTTCACCAGGGATTTTTATGGCTGATGCTTCTATATCTATAACCGTACCTATTTGAGGTCCAAATACAGCAAGTCCATTAACATACCCGATCGATGGTTCTTCCCCAATTTTCTTATCGGGTCTAGGAGAATAGTGTCCACTTTCTACAACCCATTGAATATCCTCTAATGTAATTTTTTTTCTATCCTGAGTAAGAGCTAATCCTCCAGTTATCTGCACAATATTAACTGCTTCTCTGCCATTCGTAGCATATTTTTTTATTTCCTCTAATGCTCTCTCTTCAATTTCTAAATTGCTCTTTTTACAAGCCTTATTCGCTATTAAACCTATTTCCTCTGGAAAAAGAGATCTAAAATAAATCTCTACGCATCTAGATCGCAATGCAGGAGGTATATCCGATGATGATTTTGTAGTAGCTCCCACTAGTCTAAAATCTGCTGGTAACCCATTTTGAAATATTTCATGTATATGGGGAGGAATATTCTTATCCTCTGAGTTATAATACGAACTCTCTAAAAAAACTTTTCTATCCTCTAAAACCTTTAATAACTTATTCATTTGAATAGGGTGCAATTCTCCAATTTCATCTAAAAATAAAATACCACCGTTAGCCTTAGTTACTGCTCCTGGCTTTGGCTGTGGTATGCCTGCCTGACCCATTTTGCCAGCTCCCTGATAAATAGGATCATGTACGGACCCCATCAAAGGGTCTGCTATTCCTCTTTCATCAAACCTTAAAGTAGTTGCATCCATTTCGATAAATTTAGAACTACTATTGAAGGGCGATAATTTACTTTTTTTAGCTTCTTCCAATATAACCCTAGCTGCTGCTGTTTTACCTACTCCTGGTGGTCCATAAATTAATACGTGCTGAGGATTATTCGTACAAAGTGCAGCTCTTAACGTCTTTAATCCATCCTCTTGACCTACTATATCATCCAGAGTACTCGGTCTTGTATATTCAGCTAAAGGTATTGTTAATGCACTTTCTCGCATTTCTCGCAAACGATCTATTTCCTTTTTAGATTCTCTTTCTATAGCACCTTTACTTCCATAAGCATTTTTAAGCAAACTTAAAAAGTAAAGTCCAATAATTACGGCGAAAAAGAATTGGATTAAAAAAAAGACACTGGCCAAGGTGAATCCTCCCTTCATACTCATTAATAGTATGTGCACCCAATATCTTTTTATAACCTATAATCATAACAAAAGTCCCAACCTAAGCTGGGACTTTTTGTTATGATGCAGATTCTTTAGGATCTTTTTTTTCTAAAGTAGTTTGATCTGCTTCCTTTAAAATAATTTTTGGTTCACTACCATTAGAAACAGTATCCTCAGTAATGATCACCTTTTCTATATCATCTCTAGATGGTATTTCATACATAATATCCATCATAATTCCTTCAATAATACCTCTTAAACCTCTAGCACCAGTTTTTCTTTCAATAGCTTTTTTAGCTATTAACCTAAGGGCTTCTTCTTCAAGCTCTAGTAATACACCATCGATTTCAAATAGTCTTTTATATTGTTTAGTAAGAGCATTTTTCGGCTCTGTCAATATTTTTACTAAAGCTTCCTCATCTAACTGGTCAAGAGTTACTACTACTGGTAATCTACCAACAAATTCAGGAATAAGCCCAAATTTTAATAAGTCTTCAGGCTGAATTTGCTTTAATAGACTACCTAAATCCACAACTTGCTTGCTCTCAATTTCTGCACCAAAGCCCATGGACTTCTTACTAGTACGTTTTTGAATAATAGAATCTATACCATCGAAAGCTCCACCAACAATAAATAATATATTGGTCGTATCTATTTGAATAAACTCTTGATGCGGATGTTTTCTACCACCTTGTGGCGGTACACTAGCTACAGTTCCTTCTAATATTTTAAGTAGGGCCTGTTGTACGCCTTCTCCACTTACATCTCTAGTAATAGAAGGATTTTCAGACTTTCTAGCAATTTTATCCACTTCGTCTATATAAATAATACCTTTTTCTGCTCTTTCAATATCATAGTCCGCTGACTGAATAAGCTTTAAAAGAATGTTTTCAACATCCTCACCTACATAACCAGCTTCTGTTAATGAAGTAGCATCAGCTATAGCAAATGGAACATTTATTATTCTAGCCAAGGTTTGTGCTAAAAGAGTTTTACCAGAACCTGTAGGTCCTAACATTAGAATATTGCTCTTTTGAAGTTCAACTTCTCCACCCTTAGCATCTTCAATATTGATTCGCTTGTAATGATTATATACAGCTACAGCTAAGGCCTTTTTTGCTTGCTCTTGTCCAATAACGTATTGATCTAATATATCCTTTATTTCATTTGGTTTCGGAAGATCCATTAGATCAACATCTATATTTTCATCGAATTCTTCTTGAATGATTTCTTGGCACAATTCGATACATTCATCACAAATATACACATTTGGACCAGCAATAAGTCTTCTTACCTGGTCTTGGGACTTACCGCAAAAAGAGCATTTTAGTTGCTTCTTTTCATCAAATCTTGACATCTTTACACCTCTTTCAATTCCTGATTATTTCTTTGCGGTAGTAATAACTTCATCGATTATACCATATTCTTTTGCTTCATTTGCTTCCATAAAATAATCTCTATCTGTATCTTTTTGAACCTTTTCGATAGGCTGACCTGTTCTTTCAGAAATTATTCTATTTAATGTTTCTCTAGTTTTAAGGATTCTTTCCGCGTGAATACGAATATCTTCCGCTTGCCCTCTCGTTCCTCCTAAAGGCTGATGAATCATTATTTCAGCATTTGGCAGAGCGTAGCGCTTACCTTTTTGACCTGCTGTTAAAAGGAAAGCTCCCATAGACGCCGCCATACCGATACAAATTGTAGATACATCAGGCTTAATATAATTCATCGTATCAAATATAGCCATACCAGCAGTAACTGACCCGCCAGGGCTGTTGATATATAATTGAATATCCTTATCTGGATCTTCAGCTTCTAAGAATAATAACTGCGCTACAACTACACTAGCAGTAACATCGTTTACTTCATCGCTTAAGAAAATAATTCTTTCCTTTAACAACCTAGAGTAAATGTCGTAGGATCTTTCTCCTCTATTTGTTTGTTCCACGACCATAGGTACTAATGCCATTTTTAATCTCCTCCCTGCTTTTATTTCTATAATACTTGATTAAGCTAATTTCGCATTTTCTACTAAGAAATCAACTGTCTTTCTTATAATAATACCCTCTTTAATAGCATTTAAATCGCTTTCTCTTAAACTAGCTTTTAGCTTTTCAAGCTCTTGATTATATTGTTTTGACATTTTTTCTAATTGCTCAGCTAATTCTTCCTCTGTAGCTACAATATTTTCTTGTTTTCCAATTGCTTCTAATATTACTTCATTTTTAACTGTTTGAGTAGCATCAGCTTTCATTTGCTCTCTTAAATCTTCTTCTTTAGTACCTGTTAATTGATAGTAGTATTCTAAATTTAATCCTTGGAACTGTAGACGATAATCAAAATCTGCTAACATATTATCAATTTGTCTTTGGATTACTGCATCTGGTATTTCAATTTCTACCTTGCTTGCTACAGCTTCTATAACACTATTTCTTAGATCTTGCTCAGCTCTATTTTTTGCGTCTTCTTCTAAGTTATTTCTAAGATCATTTTTTAATTCCTCTAATGTATCAAACTCAGAAACATCCTTTGCAAACTCATCATCCAATACAGGGAGTTCTTTTTCCTTTATTTCATGGATTTTAACCTCAAAAATAGCGGCCTTACCTGCAAGTTCTTCTGAATGGTATTCTTCTGGGAAAGTCACATTTACATCTACTTCTTCTCCAATATTTTTACCCACTAATTGATCTTCAAAACCTGGTATAAACTGTCCAGATCCAATAGTAAGACTTTGTTTTTCTGCGGTGCCACCTTCAAAAGCAACTCCGTCAATCATTCCTTTGTAATCTATAATAACCATATCTTGTTCTTTTACTGGTCTATCTTCTACAGTAATCATTCTAGCATTTTTTTCTACTAATGCATCTAGCTCTTTTTGAACATCCTCTTCTTGTACATTATACTCTTTTTTCTCAACTTCTATACCTTTATAGTCCTTAACTTCAAACTCAGGCATAACTTCTACTTCTGCTGTAAATACAACATCTTCACCTGCATTAATATCTTCAATATCAATGTGAGGATGGTCTACAGGATCGATATTATGCTCCTTTAAAGCTGCCTCATATGCTTCTGGAAAAGCTATATTAAAAGCTTCCTCATAGAAAACTTCTACTCCGTAATATTTTTCAACAATTTTTCTTGGTGCTTTTCCTTTTCTAAATCCTTGAATATTAAATCTTGATTTCATTTTACCATATGCTTTGTTTATAGCTTCTTCAAATTTTGCAGCTTCTACAACTACTTTTAATGTTACTTTAATATTTTCTCTTTTTATAACCTCTGAACTCATTAATATTTCCTCCTCTATTAACCTTTATTATATTTTGAAAAGCTCAAGTTAACTATTTAAATACGAATACTTATGTAGGTGGTAGAAATATTTTAATTCCAACACCTATTTTATACAACAAAATCATACTTTCATAAAGTATAACAAAGCCTTCCTTTTCAAAATTATAGGATGACTTTTTTGAAACCAATTATGGAAATTATATTTATCTACAACTATAAAAAGTCTATAATTTCCTATTGATTATAAAAAAACATCCATATCATCATAGGATGTTTAAAAATATATACTTATAGCTTATCATTATAATACTAACTAATTCATTTCTTATTGTCAACAATATCTGTTATTTTTATTAAAAATTATCCATATTTTTTTACAACAAAAAACCCTGAACATTTCAGGGTTTTTTGTGTATTTTGCATATATTAAAATATTAATTACTTATATTCTATTATATTCTAGATACGTTAGCAGCTTGAGGTCCTCTAGCACCTGATACTACTTCGAATTCTACTTCTTGACCTTCTTCTAAGCTCTTGAAGCCATCTCCTGTAATAGCTGAGAAATGTACGAATACATCTTCTTCTCCTTGTACTGAGATAAATCCAAATCCTTTTTCGTTGTTAAACCATTTAACTGTACCTGTTTTCATTAATTAAATCCTCCAATAATTCATATTCTGTAACCGTTCACTACGTTTACTATTTAATAATACCACCGATTTTTGTGAGTGTCAACAATTTATAGAAATTTTTTCAAAAGAATTTTAAGCTTTTTATACATAAGAACCTGACCCGTTAATGCAACCAAAGATTGCGCACAGGTACCCCAGAACCTTGTTATATCCACAATAAAAATCATCCTTTCATCTAATATTTATATGATTAGGCGAAAGGATGACACTTATGTTTCACTGCTTAATTAAAAAATTTATTTTTCCTTATTTTCCAGGTATAAAAGTAGTACATTGTGTTTCGTGACTAGTTTTAGACTTCATATTACCTTGAGGATTTACCTCGATTGAATTAGCTTGACAATAATTATTTTTGTAATAGTTACAAGTATCTACTCCACATTTTACTTGAATACGATTATTTTCCATAGGTGGTTCACCTCCTGCAAATTAGCCCATAGGACTTAATCTAATTCAATTAAGCAGGCTAAATCGAATTTCAATAGCCTACTCATATATAGGATGAACAATTTTATTTTTTTTATGCTTCTATAATAAAACTGGAAAGATCAGAAAATTTATTTTGTAAATTTTTCCAAATTATCAATGTGCTTATTTCCATTTTCAATTAATTCCGTTAAAACTCTATATGCTATTGTGGTTTCATCTTCAAGATTTTTCACTAGTATTCCCTGTATTGTAATAGCTAAAGC
>JAEWHG010000120.1 GCA_023387935.1 Bacillota bacterium | reverse complement strand
AAATTATGACGCAGGCAGTTGGTTTTCCCCGAAATTCGCCAGCGAATCGGTTCCAAAGCTGGATGATATTTTACAGCGAGCAAAGGGCAAAATTCAAGTTATGATAGAACTAAAACTCACAGGATATGATGATAACTTGGTAGAACAGGTGCTGGCGCTGATTGAAAAGCATAATATGCTTGACCAGTGTAACATCGGTTCTTTAAATTTGGAGGTTTTGAAAGAGGCGAAAGCCATAAGTCCCCAAATAAAAACCGTTTATATTACACCGCTTATTTTCTCTGGTCAGTATGATATTGATTTTGTTGATGCTTTCAGTGTTGAAACCACTTCTTTGACGAGAGAAATGGTTGTCACGATGCAGCTGCAAAGAAAAGAGGTATACGGCTGGACCGCCAACTCTAAAGAAACCATCGAAAAAAATTTGCGCTATAAGGTCAACGGAATTGTGACGGATGATCCCAAACTGGTAAAATATTATGGCCAGCAAGCGGGAGAAAATTTACTATTAAACTGGTTGCTAAAAATATTTTTTTAGGGGCAATATTCTCATGTCCAGAACATGATAAAGAATCTGGAACCCACAGAAAAACTGGAATATATTGTGCTATCGTGTAGTATTGTTTTTATTATTTAAGGAGCTTATTTTATAATCACTTATTTTGGTAGTAGGCGGATGATTATGGAAGTGATTTCAGGAAAATGAATTTCTCTCTTTAACTGATTTTGTCTGATGCAAAGGCAAAAAAATCCCCAAGCACTTTTCGCGGTGCTTGGGGATTTTGTATATTACAGGGATGTTTAGATAATAAATTCTCGCTGATTTATTTGACAGCCTTGAATTTATTTGTTTCTATGCGATTTTCCTATGAAGCCTACCCGTTATGTCGGTTTTTTATTGTATAAATACTGGCTATATAAATAGTGATATTTAATTATTTTTTTAATTAGATATTGACATATTTCCGTATATACTGTATATATTATATATATACAGTATATACGGAGGGGAGAAAATGAGAATAATTATTCAAAACGGATCAGGTAAGCCCATATATGATCAAATTACAGATCAGATAAAAAATTTAGTATTGAAGGGTGAACTATTAGAAGGAGAACAACTGCCATCTATAAGGAATTTAGCAAAGGATTTGCAAATAAGTGTGATTACAACAAAAAGGGCCTATGAAGAATTAGAAAGAGAAGGTTTTATAGAAACAGTTGCTGGGAAAGGATCTTTTATAGCTGTTCAAGATAAAGAACTCCTCCGAGAAAAAAAGCTGCAAATTATAGAAGAAAAACTTCAGAGTGCAGTTGTAGAAGGTAAGCAATTAGGATTAACTATTAAAGAACTAACAGAAATACTTACAATACTTTATGGTGAGGTGGAATAAAAAATGGATTATATTTTAGAACTAAGTAATGTGTCAAAAAAATATAATGAGTTTCATTTAAATGATATAAGCTTCAATTTAGAAAAAGGTTATATCATGGGATTCATTGGACCTAATGGGGCAGGAAAAAGTACAACTATTAAGCTTATAATGAATTTAATAAAAAAAGATGGAGGAAACATTAAAATTTTTGGTAAAGACTATAAGAATAATGAAATTGAAATAAAACAAAGAATCGGTTTTGTATATGATGAAAATTATTTTTATGAAGATTTAAGTATTTTAGATATGAAAAATATTATTGCTCCATTTTATAGAAATTGGGACGAAAAAGTATTCCAAAAATACATGAAAGAATTTAACTTATCCCTAAAACAAAAGATAAAAGACTTATCTAAGGGAATGAAAATGAAATACTCTCTAGCCTTAGCACTATCCCATAAGGCGGATTTAATTATAATGGATGAGCCTACATCTGGATTAGACCCAATAGTAAGGAATGAACTTTTAGAAATATTATACGATATCATACAAGACGAAGAAAAAGGAATACTGTTTTCTACTCATAATACTACAGACTTAGATAAAATAGCAGATTATATTACATTTATTAATAATGGGAAAATGGTATTTAGTGAGCAAAAGGATGAGATAACAAATCAATATAAAGTAATAAAGGGTGGAAAAGAAATTCTAAATTCTTATGTAAGAGAGAATCTTATAGGAATAAAGGAACACAATTATGGCTTTGATGCTTTAACTTCAAATAGTAAAGAACTAAAAAAGATGTTAAAGGATGATATCATAATAGAAAATGCCACTATAGAAGATATTTTGCTATATACTGTTAGGGGGAGTCGAAAATGATTAATTTAATAAAAAAAGAATTTATGATTCAGAAGAAATATCTTTTATATTATATTTTTTATGGTGCTTTTATGCTTGTAGTATTTTCAGCATCATCTGTATCTATGGCACAAACTGCATATATAACAACAGGGATAGGCGTAATCTATATGTTTATTCAATACTCCTGTGCAATAGAGGACAAAAATAAAAGTGAGAAAATATTAAATAGTCTTCCAGTTAAGCGTAAAAGCATTGTACTTTCAAAATATGCGGCTATAATTATTTTTTCTGCTCTAACAGTTATTGGCATAGGATTAATAGGATTGATAGTTTCAAAACTATACTTTACAAACAATGAAAAAATAGGACTAATAGACATTTCTACAATACTTGTCTTTAGTGTAGTGCTATCTTCCATTTATTTACCTGTTTATTTTAAGTTTGGATATATAAAAGCAAAAATATTTAATTTAATTATATTCCTCGCATTATTTTCTGGCTCAATGCTAATGGGAAATTATTTAAAATTCATGGATAATTCAATGATTGACTTCATATTAAGTGCGGAAAACATAACTATAGCTGGGATAGCGACAATAATTACAATTACATTGTTTATTATATCAGCTTTTATATCTACTAAATTGTACCGCAGCAGAGAATTTAATTAAACACTTACACAAATGTATCGATACAAAAATAAATAAAACCTTTAAAATACACACTTTACACAGAATTATTCCCATGGTATAATCAAAGTGTAACGATGAAGCAATACACTTTACTATTACTAGGGGGATGCAAAATGAAAAATGAAAATTTAAAAACTAACAAAATACAAGATATAGCTATGGTAGGTCTACTATCTGCTTTGGTAGCTGTGTCCACAATGATGATAAAAATCCCTATTATATCTACAGAGGGATACATTCACTTAGGAGACAGTATGATTTTTCTAGCCGCTATTATGTTTGGCAAAAGAAAAGGCGCTATTGCTGCTGGACTAGGTTCTGCTTTGGCTGACTTACTTTTAGGATATACACATTGGGTAATACCAACTCTTATTATTAAATACATAATGGGATACGGTATTGGAATTATTGCTGATCAAGAAAGTGAAAGTTTATTGAACCTTAGAAATGGCATCGCATTAATCTTTGGAGCAAGCTGGATGGTATTTGGATATTTTATTGCTGGAGGAATTATGAAAGGAAGCTTTATTGTATCTGCAACTAGCATACCAGCAAATTTGGTTCAAGGCTTTGTAGGAGCTATACTATTTGTACCAATAGGTATTGCACTTAAAAAAACTAAATATTTTCATCAATATGTGTTAAAATAACGATGGGGGAAATTTCCCCATCGTTTTTATCTTATTTCCCAGGAAAATAAATGATATATATAATTGACACTATCTACATAAAAAGTTAAAATAAAACTTGTTCATATACATTCACAAGTTTTATAGCGCACTCAATTTAAAGCTTCACTTTAAATTTCAAGTGCTTAAAATAAAACTTATTCATATGCACTCACAAGTTTTATAGCACACTCAATTTAAAGCTTTGTTTTAATTTTCAAGTGCTCAAAATAAAAAGTATTGAATTCTAACAAATTAGAATATAGAGAAGAGGAACAATTATGGCCAACACATCTTTTTTAAATGAAGTTAATAGAAGAAGAACCTTTGCAATTATATCTCATCCAGATGCAGGAAAAACAACATTAACAGAAAAACTTCTACTTTATGGAGGTGCTATTCGTTTAGCTGGGTCCGTAAAAGCAAGAAGAGCGCAGAAGCATGCAGTATCTGACTGGATGGAAATAGAAAAACAAAGGGGTATTTCTGTTACTTCCAGTGTGCTCCAATTTGAATATAACAACTATTGTGTTAATATATTAGACACTCCAGGTCACCAAGACTTTAGTGAGGATACTTATCGTACACTAATGGCAGCGGACAGCGCAGTGATGGTAATTGACTGTGCTAAAGGTGTGGAGCCCCAAACTAAAAAGCTATTTGAAGTATGTAAAATGAGAGGCATACCTATTTTTACATTTATAAATAAGCTAGACCGTGCAGGTAAAGATCCTTTTGAGCTTATGGAGGAAATTGAAAAAGTATTAGGTATAAGATCGTATCCTATGAACTGGCCAATTGGAACAGATGGTAACTTTAAGGGCGTATTTGATCGTCAAAAACAACAAATCGAATTATTTCATGAAAAAAACCATGGTCAGAGTATTGTAGAATCAACATCTGGAGATATAGCAGACTCTGTTTTTAGAGATTTATTAGGACCAGATTTCCATAAACAATTAATGGATGAGATCGAACTCTTAGATATGGCAGGAGATGAATATGATCTAAATAAGATTCTAAAAGGTGAGTTAACACCTATGTTCTTCGGTAGTGCTATGACTACTTTTGGAGTAAAACCATTTCTAGAATATTTCTTAAAAATGACAACTCCTCCGTCTGGTAGAATGAGTAATAATGGAGAAATTGCTCCAGAATCAGAAAACTTTACAGGTTTTGTGTTTAAAATTCAAGCGAATATGAATCCGGCTCATCGTGACCGTATTGCTTTTATCCGTATTTGCTCAGGTGAATTTGAAAAGGGCATGGAGGTTAATCATGTAAGAGTAAATAAAAAAGTAAGACTATCTCAACCGCAACAATTTTTAGCTCAGGATAGAGTGGTAGTAGAAAAAGCATATCCTGGAGATATTATAGGTGTTCACGATCCTGGAATATTCAATATTGGAGATACCTTATGTCAGGATAACTCTAAGACAGAATATGGTGGGATTCCTATGTTTGCATCTGAGCATTTTGCTAAAATATATGCGAAGGATTCTATGAAAAGAAAGCAGTTTTTAAAGGGAATTACACAGCTAGCTGAAGAAGGTGCAATTCAAGTATTTAAACAATTATATATTGGAACTGAAGAACTAATAATAGGCGTAGTAGGAGTACTTCAGTTTGAAGTTCTAGAATTCCGTCTTCAAAACGAATATGGAGTAGAAATTAAAATGCAGCAATTACCTTACAGATACATTCGTTGGGTAGAAATGAAGAACTTTGATGCTGATGCATTCAAAACAACAACTGATACCTTAATTGTACAGGACGATGAAGAAAGGCCAGTACTATTATTCCAAAATGAATGGTCAATTCAAAGAGTTGCAGAGCGTAATCCGAATGCTGTATTAAAGGAAATATCTATAATATAAGACTCAGTTTAGATGGCGTTTTAACTTCATCTAAATGCTAAGTATTATGGCTCTAAGTGCTGTAGAATAGTACTTCCTCTTATAGAAGAGGGGTCTTAGAATTCTTAGCTATGGGATAAAATAATATTTTGTAATAACCTATAGTATAAAGGTGCAGAACCTAGTGTTTTGCATCTTTTTGTATTTATCTTAGTAATATTTCTGTAGTTTAGTTTTCTTCGTTTTGGTTATATAATTTATGAAGGATGGAAATTTAAAACTAGAATAGGAGTGGCTATATGAAAGCATTATTTACTTATAATTATGGACAGGAAAATATGGATTTAATTAGAAGATTAGGCTATGAAATTATTGAAATGAAAGAAAATGATATTTCATATAATAAAGATATAGAGGATGTAGAGGTTTTGTCATGCTACAATCCTTTCTCTACATTAGATATTAGCAAGATGAAAAATCTTAAATGGATTCAACTTTCCAGTATAGGAGTGGATCAGGTTCCTACTGATATACTGTTAGAAAACAATATTATTTTGACTAATAATAAAGGGGGATACAGTATTCCAATAGGCGAATGGATTGTACTTAAGGTTCTGGAAATATATAAAAAAAGCATGCAGTTATATAGTCAACAAAAAGATAGAAAATGGAAAATAAACACTAAGCTTTTAGAGCTATATGGGAAAAACATAACCTTTGTCGGAACTGGAAGCATTGCCATAGAAGCTGCTAAAAGATTACAAGGCTTTGGCACAAATATATTTGGTATAAATACAAAAGGAACAGAAACTAATTATTTTAATAAATGTTATTCCATGGATAATTTAGATGAAATATTAGGTATTAGTGATGTAGTTGTTTTAACTATACCATATACTGAAAAAACTCATCATTTGATAAATCGTGAAAGATTAAATAAAATGAAAAAAGATGCAGTTCTTGTTAATATTTCTAGAGGAAGTATTATAAATGAAGAAGATTTAATAGATCACCTAAAGCAAGGAAATTTATTGGGCGCAGCTTTGGACGTATTTGAAGAAGAGCCTTTAAAAGTAGATCATCCTTTATGGAATATGGAAAACGTAATTGTTACACCTCATAATTCTTGGGTTTCTGAAATGAAGGATGAAAGAAGATTCCAAATTATATATAAAAATATGGAGAGATATATAAAAGGAGAAGAACTTTTTAACATAGTTAATTTGAAAAGAGGATATTAAGAATCAAGATTTAGTTCAGAGAACCTTTAAAATTGAAATACAACGTATAAGAAAGTGAGAGTACTTATGTATCGAAAAGATAAATTTGTTTTACAAAGTGATTTTGAAATTAGAGAAATAAGGCAGGAGGATGAAAATGGCGATATTGACCTGTTCATTCCAATAGAATATAGAACTGTAAATCTACATTTGCCATTTATTGATACTGAAAAAATGTCAAGAATTCAATTGTCCCAGGTTAAAAGTATAGTGATTAGATTTAATACTGCTAAAGATAATAATATATGCAGTGTACATTTTCTAAAAAATATAGACCTTCTATCCCATTTGCTTAATTTTGATCTTGATTATTCGGATTATGAAATAATTATTAAACAAGAAGAATACAGTGTATCCTTTAAGCTAATAGAAAAATAATTGCGTAATGCCATATATAAACTACATATTAAATAGAGAGGAAATTTAAATAAAAGTGTAGTATAATGTATAGGGAATGCTAAAGGGCACTAAAGAAATTTTTAATAATAATTGTGTGGAGTAGAAGGGGGCCCAGGATGTGAACAGTCAAAATAACATAATGGTTTGTGTAACAAAACAAAGGACTTGTGAAAGGTTAATCCAATCTGGGGTTAAAATCAAAGATCAAAAAGGAGGAAATCTTTTCGTTGTGCATGTAGCGCCTACGGGTTGGAACTTTTTAGGTAACTCAAAGGAAGGAGAAGCCTTAGATTATTTATTTGAAATTTCAAAGGCAGTAGGGGCAGATATGACAGTGTTAAGGTCAACAGAGGTTGTTAAGACGATTGTTGATTTTTGTGAGAAAAATGATATTAATATTATTGTATTAGGTGAATCCCCAGATTCTTCCGACGATAATAATATAATATATAAATTAACTAAAAAACTAAAAAATAATGTTGAAATAAGTGTAGTTTCAACATTATAAATTATTGTTTTAGAAAATAGAGGTTTCTATGAAAATAGAAATCTCTATTATATTTACTGCTACATAACAATGAAATAGATTATGCTAATAAATAATAACGTTAAAATGATATAATTGGACAAAATACTATTAATAGTAGAGACTAGTATAATATTTTGAATGTTAATAAGGAGAATAAATAATGGATAAAAATCAACTTCAATATAGAACTTATTCACAGTATTTAATTGATAAATATGGAGAAAAAGTGTACAAGCTTCCAGTTAATTTGCCTCTAACCTGTCCGAATAGGGATGGAAAGCTAGGAAACGGTGGATGCACATTTTGTGTTGAGGGAGGCACTGTGTTTGAAAGTCTATCTAACGAATTTCCAGTAAAAGATCAATTAACCAGACCTAGAGAGCATATAAGGAAAAAATATAATGCTAAAAAATACATTGCGTACTTTCAAAACTTTTCAAATACATATATGCCTATTGAATCCTTTAAAAAGTATGTAGAAGAAGCAGTAATGGATGATATTATAGAAATTGCTATTTCAACAAGGCCGGACTGTATAAAAGATGAATATCTAGAATTTTTAAGTGATTTTAAAAAAAGAACAGGTATGGAAATATCTATAGAGCTAGGGCTTCAAAGTGTGAACTATCATAGCTTAAAAAAGATAAATAGGGGACACACCTTAGGTGAGTATTTAGATGCTGTTTTAAATATTAAAAAATACGGTTTTAATATATGCACACATTTAATACTTAATTTACCTTGGGATAATATGGATGATGTAATTGAAAATGCTAAGATTATGTCTGCTCTTAAAATAGATCAAGTTAAGCTACATGCTTTGTATGTAATGGAAGATACAACTATGGGAGAACAATACAAGGCTGGAGCAATCGATATTATTCCTGTGGAAGAATATAAGGAAAGGGTAATAACCTTTTTAGAGTATTTATCACCAGATATAGTTGTGCAGCGGTTAATAGGTAGAGCACCAAAAGAAAAAAGTTTATTTGTTAATTGGAATATGAGCTGGTGGAAGATTAGAGATGAAATCCATGAAGAAATGGCTAGAGATGGAAGATATCAAGGGAAAAAAGCTAATTATTTAGGCGGAAAAGCTTTAAAATAATATTTTATAATTTAAGACAATAGAAAGAGCAGCCGAGGCTGCTCTTTTCTAATACTAAAGTTTTTCGTATATTTCTTCTATTTCAGGGAAACGATTTAATTCTTTTTTTGAAAAAATCAATTTATCATCTGATTTAACTTCAAAAACACCACCTGATGAAGGAATTATTATAAGTGATGATATATTGTTCTTATACTTGACTAAAAGATTTTCAGCCAACTCCATGGCTTTTGAAACATAACCTCAGCTAGTACAGTATTCAATACTAATTTTTTTGTTTTCCATAATATTACCCTCCCATACATTACTTTAATAAATAATGCGATTTTATAAAAAGACTTATCATTAATTTACCCATATATAGACAATTAACTCAAATATATAATATTTTAATTTTATTTAATATTACACATATATATGAAAAAAACTTAAAAAGTATGTTATAATTACATTAATGATGTACAATTAACTTGAGGTTATATTCAATAGGAGGGTAAATATGAAGACGAAAATAGGAATTAATGGTTTTGGGAGAATTGGTAAAGCTGTATTAAAAGCATCTTTAGAAAACAACTTTGATGTTGAAGTTGTTGCTATTAATAGTACCAGTGGTCCGGAAAAACATGCACATATATTTAAGTATGATTCATTGTATGGAAGAGTTAATGAAGAAGTTAGAGCTACTGAGGATGCACTTTATATTGGAGACAAGAAAATTCAATTTACAGCATTCCGTGATCCTGCTGAGATTCCATGGGGAGAAATGGGAGTAGATATAGTTATAGAATCTACAGGAAAGTTTTTAACAAAGGAGACTGCTTCTAAACATTTACAAGGTGGAGCAAAAAAAGTAATTCTTTCTGCACCTGGAAAAGGTGGAGAAGATAAAACTATTGTTATGGGTGTAAACGAAGATGAATATGATCCGAAAAACCATAATATTATATCTAATGCTTCATGTACAACAAATTGTTTAGCTCCAGTAGCTAAAGTATTAGAAGATAATTTTGGTATTAAAAATGGTTTAATGACAACCGTACATGCCTATACGAATGATCAAAATTTATTGGATCTACCTCATAAGGACCTGAGACGTGCAAGAGCAGCAGCAGAATCTATTATACCAACTTCAACTGGTGCAGCAAAGGCTGTAGCTAAGGTTATTCCATCATTGGAAGGAAAGCTAAATGGTATGGCTATGAGGGTACCTGTTCCTGTTGTATCTGTAGTTGATTTAGTAGTTGAGCTCAACCAAAATGCTACTGTGGAAGAAGTAAACCAAAAACTTAAGGAAGCAGCAGAAGGATCTATGGAAGGTATTTTAGGATATACAGAAGAACCTTTAGTGTCAATTGATTTTAAGAAGGACTCTAGATCATCAATCGTGGATGCTCTTTCAACAATGATGGTGGGGGACAAGATGTTAAAAGTAGTTTCATGGTATGATAATGAATGGGGTTATTCTACTAGAATAGTTGACTTAGCTCAATATATAGCCAAAAAAGGATTATAAATTTAAAAAACCAAATTTTACTTTACATATAGACCTTTCTTTGGAAAGGTCTATATTATTGTGCAAAACTTTATTAAATATAAAATTTTATATTATAGATAAATAGGATAAAATTATAAATGATGGTATAATATATGTGGTAATAAATATTTTTTATAAAATATTGTCAATCTAAGTATTGGGGTGGTATTATGCAACAGCAAATAGATTGGAAGAAAATCTTGATTCCTTACGATAATGCAGTAGAAGAGCTAAAAGTGAAGTTTAAAGGCATTCGTAGAGAATTAAGAAATATTGGGGAATATTCACCAATTGAATTTGTTACTGGGAGAGTAAAAAAAGTTTCTAGCATCTTAGAAAAAGCAGAAAAACTAGGCGTTGATATAGATAACATAGAAGATGGTATAGAGGATATCGCAGGTATTCGAATAATGTGTCAGTTTGTTGAGGATATCTATACTGTTGTCGATTATATCCGAGAAAGAGATGGATACGATCTAGATATTGTATATGAAAAAGATTATATTGATAATTTTAAACCGAGTGGCTATAGAAGCTATCACATTGTAATAAGGTATCCTATTCAAACAGCGATGGGACCTAAAAAGATATTAGCAGAAATTCAAATTAGAACATTAGCAATGAATTTTTGGGGAACAATAGAACATTCATTGAAATATAAATATAAGCACAATATACCGGATCATATCAACGAGAGACTAGTAAAAGCAGCTGATGCAGCCTTTATGTTAGATCAAGAAATGTCACAGATAAGACATGAAATACGCCAAGCGCAAAAATTATTTGAAATAAGATCTAATACTGTGTCGGATATTTTAAGGGATATCTATAGTTTATATTCTTCAGGCAGGGTAACTGAAGCAACGGAGCTGCAAGAGAAGTTTAATGAATTATGGAATAAGGGAGATATTAGAGAATTGAGGAATTTCTCTAAGGAAGTTACTAGGTTTACAGAAAATCACGAAGAATAACTGATTATTGTGTAGGGATAGGTGATAAAGTGGCGATTTATGCTATAGGCGATTTGCATTTAAGTGGATATTCTAACAAACCTATGGATATATTTGGAGAGCATTGGAGTAATCATGGGGATAAAATAAAGGATAGCTGGTTAAAAAATGTCAGTAATGATGATGCCGTACTTATTCCTGGAGATATATCTTGGGCCATGACATTAGAAGATGCAAATATAGATTTAAAGTGGATTGCAGACCTACCTGGCAAAAAGTACTTAATTAGAGGGAACCATGATTATTGGTGGAGCTCCATAACAAAGTTAAACTCCTTGTTTGACTCCATAAATTTTATACAAAACAATTTTTTTGAGTACGATGGATATGCCATATGTGGTACAAGAGGTTGGAATTGTCCAAATCATTATAAATTTACAGAACATGATAGCAAAATATTTCTACGAGAGGTTAATCGTTTGGAGTTATCTTTAAAGGCGGCTAAAAAGCAAGGGTATGATCATATTATTGTTATGCTTCATTATCCCCCCACAAATGATAAGCTAGAGCCCTCATTGTTTACGGAGCTTTTAGAAAAATATAGTGTAGATCATGTAGTATATGGACATTTGCATGGACAAGTATCCTACGATGCTGGGTTAAAGGGAGTACATAATGGTGTTAATTATCATTTAACGTCCTGTGATTATGCCGGATTTGAAATGGTAAAAATTCTATAATATTAATAGAATACGATTAAAAATAGGGTGGCTATAAATTGAATAGCCACCCTATTTTCATCCTATAAAACTGTATCGTTTGAGCCAAGAACATTTCTTATTTTATGCTTAACCATTTCCTTAATTGCGGTTCTACCTGCACCTAAGTATTTTCTAGGGTCAAAATTATCAGGATTATCCATGATATCTTTCCTAATTGCAGCAGTCATAGCAAGACGTAAATCTGTATCAATATTTACCTTACATACACCTATCTGAGCTGCCTTACGAATCATTTCTTCAGGAACACCTTGAGCACCTGGAATATTTCCGCCGTATTGGTTGCATAAGTTAACAAATTCAGGTAGTACAGTAGATGCACCGTGTAATACGAGAGGAAAATTAGGAAGTAATGTTTGAATTTGCTTTAATCTTTCAAAGTCTAATGAAGGCTCCCCTTTGAATTTATAAGCACCATGACTTGTTCCAATTGCTATAGCTAATGAGTCTACACCAGTTTTCTCAACAAACTCAGCTGCCTGTTCAGGATCAGTATATGTCGCATCCTTTGCACTTACGTTTACAGCATCCTCTACACCTGCTAATCTTCCAAGCTCAGCCTCTACAACAACGCCTTTACTGTGAGCATACTCTACAACTTTTTTAGTGATTTCAATATTTTTTTCAAATTCATAATGAGAAGCATCAATCATAACAGATGTAAAACCATCATCAATACATTGCTTACAAATTTCAAAATCTTCACCATGATCTAAATGTAGGACAATAGGTAGATTAGAATCTTCAATAGCAGCCTCTACTAACTTCTTTAAGTAAATTGGGTTTGCATATTTTCTAGCTCCAGCAGAAACTTGAAGAATTAAAGGAGAACGTTCCTCCTTAGCGGCTTCAACGATTCCTTGAATTATTTCCATGTTATTAACATTAAAAGCACCAATAGCATAGTTACCTTCATATGCTTTTTTGAAAATTTCTGTACTTGTGATTAATGGCATAGTAAACCCTCCCATATATAATTTTAATTATAATAATATGTACATTTTTCTTAATTCTATCATAGGCAATTTATATCGTCAATTAAGATTGAAACCAGCTTAATTATTCATTGTCGCTATTTTACTACTAGGTTCTACTGATTGATAAAATATATTCTAACAATGGACATAAATATTATAATTTCTCACTATTAATTTTTAAGAAAATAAAGTAAAATAGTTAATAGTGATCGTTAATAATATATTAATATAATAAGGGAGGATCTATAAATACATATATATATTTATTAATTAATTGTGAGTCGTATTGTTAAAATAGATAGGAGAGATACAATGAAGGTTAAGGCACATATTCCTAATATGTTTACTTTGTTTAATTTATCGTTAGGAGTATTATCCATTATTAATATATTAGGAGAAAATTATTTTTTAGCTGCACTGTGCATTATAGCGGCTGCTTTAATGGATCGTTTTGATGGTTCCTTAGCGCGGAAATTTGATGCGGAAAGTGATTTAGGAAAAGAACTAGATTCTTTATGTGACTTAATTTCTTTTGGTGTTGCACCAGCTATTTTAGTTTGGGCAAGCCATTTAGTTGAGTATGGAGCTATAGGGATGGTAATAACTATTTTATTTCCAATCGCAGGTGCCTATCGTTTAGCTAGGTATAACGTAACTGAATTTTCAGGTGTGTACATAGGGATACCGATTACTATTAGTGGAGGAATAGTGGCTTTAATAAACTTATATTCAATTAATTATAATGTCAGTAATTATTTTTTTATATTTATTATGATCTTTTTTTCATATGCTATGGTAACTCAAAAAATTAGATTAAAGAAACGATAGAGATGACTCCGAAGGGAGTCATTTTCATGTTAAATTGTAGGAGCGAGTAAAATAGGATATAATATTAAAATAGATAATATATTAAATACATATATGCAATCATATGGAGGTAATTATGGCTAAGACTCAGAGAATAGATAAAATTCTGGCAAACCTAGGCTATGGAAGTCGTAAAGATATTAGAAAAGTATGCAAAGATGGATTAGTAAAAGTAGATGGTAAAATAATAAAGGATAGCAGTTTACATATAGATCCAGAAAATAGTGAAATTATTGTAGGAAATGAAATTATAAACTATCGTGAGTTTGTCTATATTATGATGAACAAACCACAGGGCGTAATATCAGCCACTGAAGATAAAAGAGATGAAACAGTGGTAGATTTATTAGATGAAACATATAAACACTTTGAAGTATTTCCAGTAGGTAGATTGGACAAAGATACAGAAGGATTATTGTTATTAACTAACGATGGTCAGCTAGCTCATAGGCTACTTTCTCCTAAAAAATATGTACCTAAAACTTATTATGCTAAAGTAAGAGGCGCAGTTACAGCAGAAGATGGAGAAAAATTTAAAGAAGGGGTATTTATAGATGATGATTATAAAACCCTGCCAGCAGAGCTTAACATATTAAAATCCGATGAAATATCAGAAATAGAGCTAACCATATATGAAGGTAAGTTCCACCAAGTAAAAAGAATGTTTGAAGCAGTAGATAAAACAGTGATATATTTAAAAAGACTTTCTATGGGCCCATTAGAACTTGATCATAATTTAGAATTAGGAGAGTATAGGGAACTTACAGAAGAAGAACTTAATGAATTATTAGAGATTAATTAATTTAGTAGAAAATATAGGAGGGAAGCTAGTGCTAAAGAAAAAACAAATCATAGACTTAACTATAGAAGAAAACGAATTTGGTGGAAAAGCTTATGGATATTTTGAGGGAAGAAAGGTAATTGTTAAAAATGCAATAAAAGGACAAAAACTAAAAGTATTTATAACTAAAACTAAAAATAAAAATGCTGAGGGTCAAATATATGAGGTTGTAGAAAAATCTCCACTTGAAGACCAACCAACCTGTTCTCATTTTGGTAATTGCGGTGGATGTATGTTTCAAAGTGTATCCTACGAAAACCAAACAAAAATGAAGGAAGAACAGGTTAAAAGATTATTTGATGAGGTCAATATAAAGGATTATGAGTATTTACCCATAGAGGCAAGTCCTAATGCCTTTGAATATAGAAATAAAATGGAGTTCTCTTTTGGAGACGAAGAAAAGGGAGGTCCACTAACACTTGGAATGCATAAAAAAGGCAGACATTATGACATTGTAACAGTAGGTGAATGTGGCATAATGGATAAAGATTTTAGAAATATATTAAATACAATTCTAGAATATTTCAAACAAAAAGATATTCCTTATTACAATACTAGATCCCATGAAGGCTATTTGAGGCACTTAGTTGTGAGAAAAGCACACTATACAAAGGAACTATTAATAAATCTTGTAACTACAACTAAAATAGATGTAGACTTGACGGATTTAGTAGATAAAATAAAAGGACTAGAACTAGAAGGAGAGCTAGTAGGCTTTCTTCATACATTAAACGATAATCTTGCAGATACTGTGCAAAGTGATGAAACAAAGGTTTTATTAGGAAGAGATTATATAGTAGAAGAGCTATTAGGCTTAAAATTTAGAATTTCTGCTTTTTCTTTCTTCCAAACAAATAGCTTAGGGGCAGAAAAACTATATTCCATAGTAAGGGACTTTGTAGGTGATGCAGATGATAAAACAGTATTCGATCTTTACTGTGGAACTGGAACTATTGGACAAATAACGGCACAAAAGGCTGAAAAGGTAATCGGTATAGAGCTAATAGAAGATGCTGTAAAAGCAGCTAATGAAAATGCTAAGTTAAATGGCTTAGATAATTGTACCTTTATTGCAGGAGACGTAAAGGAAAAGGTAAAAGAGCTTAAGGATAAACCAGATATAATTGTATTAGATCCTCCTAGATCAGGTATACATCCTGCTGCTCTAAAGGATATTATTGATTTTGATGCTGAGAAAATAGTATACGTATCCTGTAACCCTAAAACATTAGTTAGAGATTTAGTTGAGCTAGAGAACAGTGGATATAAGACTAAAAAAGTCAAATGTATGGATATGTTTCCGCATACGGCCCATGTTGAGTGTGTTTCACAGTTAATTAAGAAATAAAAAAATTAGAAGCTGACGGGGTCAGCGAACTTATAATGAATGGTCGCTGTCCCGTTTTCTTCAATTTCAATCTTTTCTACAAGTTGAGAGAGCATTTCACTTGTAAGGTCGTTAAAAGCAATTATTTTCTCAATTTCGGTTTTTAAGATATTTAATTTTTCGGTGTAGTCCGTAGGACTTTCAGTTTCCAATTTGCTTTTTTCAACTTCTAATTCATTGATTTTAAGTTCTATTTGATTTGATTTATTTTTATAGGTTTCTTTTGTTATTGTCTTATCTAAAAGATTGTCAAGCAGTTCATTTTTATTTGAATTAAGCCTTTCAATTTCTTTACTGATTTTTTTTATCTTGTCATTATTGCTTTTTTCACTTTTTTCAATCTTAGATTTAAACTTTTTAAGTATTTTGTCAGAATTAAGTTTTTTAGCAACTTTTCTAACATCTTCTAAAATCAACTCTTTTAATTCTTCCTCTTTTACAGAATGATGAGAACAAGCCACTTTTCCGTGTTTAGCATATCGACCACAAATGTAGCCTTTTCTGTTTTGACGATACCAAAGACCTGTGCCACAGTCAGCACAATAAACAAAGTTTGTAAAAAGATGTTTCTGCTCTTTAACCTTACCTCGTCCTTTGGCTTTTTTACTGTTAATCAGTTCTTCAACCTTAGTAAAATCTTCTTTATTGATGATGGCTTCGTGAGTGTTTTCAACAATTATCATATCTTCTTTTTTGACTTGTTTTCTCTTTTTATTAACTACACTAATGCTTGTTTCTCTATGCTGAACTAAATTACCTATGTAGGCAGGGTTTTCAAGTATTTTCTTAATAGTAGAGCCTTGCCAATAAAGCCCAGCATTTTTCTTTCCTACTACTTGAGCAGGTGTATCAATACCTTCTTTTGTTAGATGTCGAGCAATTTTGTCATAGCCCCAACC
>JAEWHG010000017.1 GCA_023387935.1 Bacillota bacterium | reverse complement strand
TACACAAAAAATTGTCCATTTACTAAAAAATCTATAATATATGACGCATTTTCGCAAATCAAATTTATTTACTCCCTTTGAGCACTTGAAGAATTTTTTTAAAATTCTGAGTGCGACAGGAGTCTATGCGCAGCACGACGACTTTTTGAGCATATAAATTTGGTGCTCATTGCGTTTGACCTACCGGCAATTTACTACGTAAATTGGGTTAGGTCATAAAATTGGGTTAGGTCATAAAAAAGGAGGCCTATTCGCCCCCTTAGTTTCTAGTATTATATATTAGCTGCTTCTTCTAGTTCGTTCATTTTTTCATATTCTGCAAAAATAGCATCTTGAAGCTTGTTTCTAGTGCTTGAGTTTATTGGGTGAGCAATATCTCTAAAGTCTCCCTCTCCCATTTTTCGACTCGGCATTGCAATGAATAGTCCGTTTTGTCCCTCAATAATTTTAATATCATGAACTACAAACTCATCATCAAAGGTTACGGATACTATAGCCTTCATTTTACCTTCTGCAGTTACTTTACGAATCCTCACATCTGTAACTTTCATCTGTCTTTCACCCCTTTATGTTTTTGACAAATTAACCAGTCATATATTTTCCCATATTAATATAATTGGTAAAAAAAATGACTTGTCCAACTTTCTAAATCTATTCTCCATTTTTTAGCTTTTTCCTTCTTTTGCATTGCAAATTTTCAGAATTTTTTTGAAGAATTATTGTTTTTAAGAATTTATCGGGGCTCTATAGTTAGATTTAGGTATATAGTCCTAGAAAATAATTAGATTTTCATTGGGATAAATATTTATTTCTTCATCTCCTACCTTTTCTTCATCTAAAATAAGCAATGGTATATAATCATTAATCAGCTTCTTTTCTGGCTCCTTAGTTCCTATTAACACTCCCGTACCAACAACCTCCGCATCGAACTCCTTCATCATGTCCATCATTCCCTTAGCTGTTCCGCCTGCTTTCATAAAGTCATCTATAATAATAACCTTTGAGCCTGGTTTAATGGCTCTTCTCGATAGGGACATTCTCTGAATTTTTCCAGATGATCCTGAAATATAGTTTATGCTAACAGTTGCACCTTCCGTTACCTTGCTTTCACGTCTTAAAATAACAAGAGGCAGATTCATGGCTTTAGCTACCATTAATGCAATCGGTATTCCTTTTGTTTCCACTGTAACTATGTAGTCTACATCTTTGTAGTCGAACTGACTAGCAAAAACCTCTCCTAAGCTATGTATTAGATGGGGGGAATAAAGCACATCTATCATATATAGAAAACCGCCTGGCAAAATTCTATCCTTTTCCTTTAGCTTATTGCATATTCCTTCTAAAATAACTCGGTTTTTTTGAGCTGTAGTTGTAGGAATAAGCTTAACTCCTCCAGCAGCACCTGCCATGGTTTCTATCTTTGCCAAGTTTGCTTTTTCCATAGCCTGCTTTGTTACTACGATATCCTCACTAATCGTTGATTTTGCTGATTGAAAAAGATCACTAAAATGACTTAGCGTAAATGTCCTATTTGGATTATCGCTTAAAATTTTTACTATTGCAGCGATTCGCTCGTTCCTCTTTAAGGTTCCCATTATTATTCCTCCTGCTATGAATGTTATATTCTAATTCTATTATTTTAATTCGTTAAACTCAAGTAAAAAATTTCGTCATTGCTGCTGCATTGACTCCATGGCGCACTCATTTTTTAGCTTTGCTAAAAATTTCAAGTGCTTAAAAAATCCTTCTTACTAAATTTTGTTCATTACTCCTATTTTTTATGTTATTATACTTATTAGAGTTTCATATTTATGATAAGGAGAGCTTGAATAAAGACTTCATATATATTGACTTATTTGGAAAGAATATTAATACCTCATATAAAGGGAGTGACAGTGTTGACTACATTTGATATTAACAAGGGCTTGGTAAAACATATACATTTAATTGGAATTGGTGGAATTAGTATGAGCGCCATCGCTGAGGTTTTATTGAAGCATGGACATCGAGTTTCTGGTTCTGATATGAACGATTCTAAAATATTAAATAAACTAAGAAACCACGGAGCCGAGATTTTTATTGGGCATAACAAAGATAATATACAAAACCCTGACTTAGTAGTATATACTGCTGCTGTTAAGGAGAATAATCCAGAGCGCATTGCTGCAAATGAGCTTAATATCCCTCAGATAGATAGAGCAGAAATGTTAGGAATTATAATGAAAAATTACGATAAAGCTATTGCCGTTTCTGGTAGTCACGGTAAAACAACAACTACTTCACTAATTTCTGTAATTATGGAGTACTCTAATTTAGATCCTACAATACTTGTGGGTGGAGAACTGGATGAAATTGGTGGTAATATTAAAATTGGAGAAAGTCAGCATTTTATTACAGAGGCCTGTGAATATGTAGAAAGTTTTTTAAAGTTCTTCCCTTTTATCGGTATTATTTTAAATATTGACGAAGACCATTTAGATTATTTTAAAGACATTCATCATATTAAGGAAGCCTTCGCCAAGTTTGCTAATTTAATTCCAAAAGAAGGATTTTTAATAGCTAATGAAGATGATGAGAATATAAGAGAAATTATTTCTAATGTTGGGTGCAATGTAATTACATATGGAATTAATAGTAGTAGTACTTTTGTAGCTAAGGATATTTCATTTTCGGAAGACGGTTTTCCAATTTTTAATGTTGAGTATAATGGAAAGGATATTGGTAGCTTTGAGCTAAATATTCCTGGAAAACATAATATCTATAATTCTTTGGCTTCTATTGCCACAGCTTATATTCTTGGTGTTAAGCCTTTAGATATTAAAGAACATATTAAAAAGTTTAAGGGGATTCATAGACGTTTTGATATTTTAGGAGAGTCTAAGGGCTGTAAAATAGTTGATGATTATGCTCATCATCCTGCTGAAATTAAGGCTACATTAGAAGCTGCAAAAAACTACCCTCATAAAAAAACATGGTGTGTTTTTCAGCCTCATACATTTAGTCGTACTAAAGCACTCCTACATGATTTTTCTAGGTCTTTTAAAGATGCAGACCACGTAATCATAACTGATATTTATGCTGCTAGGGAAATAGATACCGGCGAAATTAATAGCGCAACTTTAGCAAATATGGTTAAAGAAGCTAACCCTGATGGAGACATTCAATATATGAAGGATTTTGAAGAAATATCTAAGCATATTTATGATCATATGGAGCCTGGTGATTTGGTGATTACCATGGGTGCTGGTGATGTATACAAAGTTGGAGAAATGATATTGCAAATGTAGTCCCTATTTATTTTTTGTTGTATCTTTTTATTTTGTTTAATCTTAATTTTAATGTTTAAGGAAAATATGAGAGGGTAAATTATGAATACATAACCCCACTCCCCCTATCCATCTACCCTAAATGGATAGAAAAAGAGTAGAGATTAAATCTCTACTCTTTTATTTTGAGCATTTGAAATTCTAAGCAAAGCTTAGAATTGAGTGCGACATAAAGTTTGTGAGTATAAACGAACAAATTTTATTTTATTAGTTATTTGCAGTATCCGTTTGTGTTTCGCTTTCTACTACTTGCTCTTCCCCAGAGTATATTTCTGTTAAAAGATTTTTCAGCTCCTCTGAATCGTGGAAGAAGTATGATACTCCACCTTTGTAATCAGCCACTCCTGGTAGTACTCTTATGTTTACATCATCTAGCTTAAGTCCTATGGCGCTTGTTGCTAGTTTCATAGCATCTTGTAGGTCTATGTCAGTTTTTACATGCTTAAAAGCTGTAGCCACTGCATTAGGCAATTTAGGTCCTAATATTTTCTTCATGGCAGATTTCATAAATTCCTGTTGTGCTTCTATTCTACCAATATCTCCATCCCTATCTAAAGCACCACTGCCTTTATTAGGCTTACGGTAACGCAAGAATTTTATGCTGTCAGCACCATTTAACACATGATTTCCTGCGGAAAAGTTAATGTGAAGTGGCGGATCGGCATAAGGGTCATCATATTGCATTTTTTTAGGGATATACACAGGTACTCCACCTATAGAATCTACTATTGCACCTACTCCTTTATAGGTAAGTGTAACGTAGTAATCTACTGGAACATCATGCAGAAGACTGCTTACTACGGTCTTAACCCCACTTGCACCGTGGGCACCGTAGGCTGCATTTATCTTTTTCTGATCCGAAGCATTATATCCTTCTCTCACTAAGTAGGTATCTCTAGGTATAGAGATTCCATCTAGTTTTTTGTTTTCAGGATCGAAGGACATAAACATCATCATATCACTTCTTGCACCTTCTAGACCTAAAACAATAAAGTTTACTCTTTTGCTGTTTTTTACTAATTTTGCAAATTCATCTATTTCTTCATCTTCTAAATTATCATTGCCATCATCCACTATAACTACAGGCAAATTGTCACTCTCATCTTCTTTCATGTAGTTATTAAAAGCCCACGTAAGTCCACTAAACATTATAACAAAAGAAAGAAAGGCAACGGAAAATACTTTCCAAAATGTTTTCATCTAATTCACTTCCTATTCTAGTATGAAACCTCCAGCACATTTATTGTAGCTATAGGATTAACATTTTATATTATAACAAAGTTCGATGAAATAATCTATATGTAAACTAATGGATTATTGCAAAAATAGAAATTTTAATACTTTTGTTACTTTTTATATATTAACAAACCCCACTATCCAAAAGGATAATGGGGCATAATATGAACTCAAAATTATTCTCCAAATATTTTAATAAGCTCTCCTACCATTTTTGATGCAGCCACTAAATCTTTAATATGAAGATGCTCTTCTAATGTATGAGGCTTTTTCTCTCCAATTCCTAAGTTAATAGCCTTGATTCCATATCCATTTAGAACGTTTGTATCGGAACCACCACCTGTTGCTGCTGTGTGGCTTTCTATTCCCATTCTTGTAAATACTTCTTCTGCCTTCTTAACTATTTCATCTGATGGATCTATATTAAAAGCAGGGTACATTCTTTCTACTTCCATTTCTACTTTTCCGCCAAGGTCCTTTGCAGCTTTTTCAAATACTTCAACCATATGGGCAGTTTGTCTATTCAGTTTTTCTTCATTAATACTTCTTGATTCTGCTTTAATAGTAACCTCTGGTGTAACGATGTTTGTTGCTATACCACCTGAAATAACACCAATATTAGCTGTTGTTTCTTCGTCTATTCTTAATAGCTTCATGTTGTCGATTGCTCTTGCTGCAATCATAATAGCGCTGATTCCTTCTTCTGGAGCAACTCCAGCGTGGGCAGGCTTACCAATGATTTTAGCATTTACCTTATCTTGAGCAGGTCCTGTTACTATAATTTCTCCCGGAGATCCACCACTATCTAATACAAAAGCGTACTCAGCATTTATTTTGCTAGTATCAAGGTACTTAGCACCAAATAAACCGCCTTCTTCCCAAATACTAAAAACAACTTCAACATCTGAATGCTCTATATTGTTTTCTTTTACATATTTAATTCCCTCTAATATAGCAGCAATACCAGCTTTGTCATCCCCACCTAAAATTGTAGTCCCATCACTGTATATTACACCATCCTTTATAACTGGCTTTATACCTTCTCCTGGAGTAACTGTATCCATATGACTACTAAAAAGAATAGTAGGTCCATTTTTAGTTCCTTTTAGCTTACCAATTACGTTCCCTGTTTCTCCACCAGCTTTTTCTCCTGCATCATCTATCATCACTTCTAAGCCCATTTCTTCTAGCTTTTTAACTAATACCTTAGCAACTGCTCCTTCTTTACCAGAGTGGCTATCAATTTGAACTAGTTCTAAAAATTCATTCACTACACGATCTTGATTTACCATATGTATTCCTCCTTTAATATTATTTTTCATAATATTGATATTATATATTATATCCTTTATTTTATCATAATACCATTTACATTTTAATTTAAAAATAAGAACCCCACCCATTAACGCAATCAAAGATTGCTAATGGGCCCCGGGAACCTTGTTGTATTCACAATAAGAACCTCAGCCATCGCACAATAAAAGCTAAATCCATTTCTTCAAATAACAGAAGAAATGGATTTAGCTTTAAATATTAAAACAAAGTCTTTGTTTAGAAGAATAGTCCTGCTCCTGGGCCTAATGGTAATTTAAATAGGAACCATATTGCAAAGAATACTGCCCAGCTTAATAAGAACACCAATGAGAATGGTAACATTGTAGAAATAAGTGTACCAATTCCTGTTTCTTCATCATAGTTTTGTGCAAATGCAATAACTATAGCAAAGTATGACATTAATGGAGAAATAATATTTGTTGTAGAATCACCAATTCTATATGCAACTTGAGTAAGTTCTGGAGAAAATCCTAATTGCATAAACATCGGTACAAATATTGGTGCCATAATAGCCCATTTTGCTGAAGCACTTCCGATAAATAAGTTAATGAATGCTGCCACTAAAATAAATCCAAACATTAATGGTAAACCTGTTAAACCTACTGTTCTTAAGAATTCTGCACCATTAACAGCTAGGATCGTACCTAGGTTTGACCATGTGAAATATGTTACGAATTGCGCAGATACAAAGGCAAGAACAATATATGATCCCATAGAAGCCATTGATTTAGCTGCAAAGTTCGCTATATCTTTGTCGCTTTTAATAGTTCCTGCTCCTATACCATAGGCTACCCCTGGTATTAAGAACATTAAAGCAATAATTGGAACGATTCCACCCATAAATGCAGATCCAGAAAGAACTGATCCTGTTTCTGGGTTTCTTAAAATACCATTTGCTGGCACTACTAAAGCAGCTATAACTACTATGAATGCAATTAATCCAATTAATGCAAATTTTAATCCTCTAGATTCTTCCGCACTTACTTTATCAACATCTATAGAGCTTTTTGATTTTCCTTTATATTCACCAAGTCTTGGCTCAACAATTTTTTCTGTAACAAATGTACCTACTATAGTAATAAGCACAGTGGATGCAGCTAGGAAATACCAGTTAGAAGTAATTTCAACGATATAATTAGGATCTATCATTTGTGCTGCTGGCTGAGTTAATCCTGATAATAATGCATCCGTTGAACCAAAGATTAAGTTAGCACTAAATCCACCAGAAACCCCTGCAAATGCAGCAGCAAGACCTGCTAATGGATGACGTCCAAAACTTGCAAATATTACTGCACCTAATGGTACTAATACAACGTATCCTGCATCTGATGCAACGTTAGACATAATACCAGCAAATACAACTACAGCTGTAATTAATCTTGCAGGTGTACTTAGAACTAATTTTCTAAGCATAGCGCCTATAAGTCCGCTACCTTCTGCAACTCCTACCCCAAGCATTGCAACTAGAACTGTTCCTAGTGGGGCAAAGCTTGTAAAGTTGCTTACTGCATTTGTAAATATTTTTCTTATTCCGTCAGGTGTTAATAAGCTTACCGCTGATACAGTTTCAGTAACAAGCTTTCCATCTACAAATTTTTCAAATTCTACAGAAACCCCTGCCTTTGCAGCTAAAGCTGAAATAACAACAACGATTAGTGCGAAAATGGCAAATAAGGTAACTGGATGAGGTAGTTTATTACCTACATACTCGATTCCATCTAAAAACTTATTGAACAACCCTTTGTTCTTAGTCTTTTGATTTGGCATTATAAACCCTTCCTTTCTTAAATTAAAATTAGACTATAAGTGCTTAACACTAGCTCTATCTATAGATAAAAGTGTCTTATTCTATAGTTTAGCATAAGCTCGATTAAAATTCTATCATTGTTAATAAATTGAAATAAATTAGTTTATTATGAATATTTGGATATTTTTTACTTATGCGAGTTATTATCTGCATTTTTAATATTTTTCATGTCATAAAGTGCTTTATTTCAAAATATATTATTATTAAGGAGTACTATGGTTAGAAGGGGTGAAATAATGCGGGTGTTTATATTTAAGAAAAGAAGTGCTTATATTTCTGCAGCAATAGTCGCTCTATTAGTTATTGGAGGAATTATATTCTTAATACAATAAAACCCCGAAATGGGGTTTTATTATTGTACTTTTTTATAATTATAAGTTCTTGATTATTTTACCCGTTTCAGTATCTACCAACACTATCCAATACCCATCACAACCTGTGTTTAATTGATTCGCATCACATGGGTGCCAGTAGGTAAAAGCTTCGTCTTCATAAGGGTCTTCCGAAGGAATATTTCTGCCTGGTATTCCATATGCATAATATTCAGCGCTACCTTCTGCATTATATAAAATACCAAATATATGATGCTTATAGAAGTATATAGATTGTAGCATCTTAGATGAGTGATAGTTAGGTGAACCTTTTTCGCTACCTACATATAAAATAAATGGCATATATGCTCTATATATTGTTTGGTAATTATAAGGTATTTGCCACCAGCTATAGTCCCTTAGATTACTTACAAAAGGATGAACCCTTAAAAAATCCTTTAATGCATTTTCCACATAACCCTGCATTTGAAGAGCATAGGACTCTTCGAATATTTCTTCTACATCCTCTTTAATTGGTATATATTCCTTGCTAGCTTCAATCCCCTCTTCAAATTCTTCCTTATATACATGTTCTTCTTCCTGTGGTTCTAGATTTACTATTTCATCATTTATTACCATTTCAGCCTTGTCTATTTCCACATCATTTTTTGCTTTTTCTTTTTGCTTTGTTTCTTCCTCAATCACTACTATTTTTTCAAGGACCGTATTTTCTTCTTTTATTAATTTTTCTTTTTTTAGTGGTATGTACAAGTGCTTTTCCAATGCATATCTCCATGATGTAGATTTTTCTTTGTCCATATAGCCTACTAAAGGTATGAATAGATTTTCTCTATCGTCCTTATTTTGTTCAACTAATACCATAACATTAAAGCCATCGATTGCTTCCATAGATCCCCTAACGTTTTCCGTATTAAATTCCCAAACAATTTCTCCTCTACCTTTTTCATCCACTTCCATAGGGCCAATTTCTACTATGGTCGGTTCTCCTTCTTTTTTCGTATTAATCAAATACCATCGATACCTTCGGGTTTTATCACCAGTCTTTAAGTTTTGGCAATTTATAGATAAGGTACTTTGTTCATTTTTAATTTCTATTTTTCCGTAGCCCTTTGGCACTTGATTTTGTACAATGCTAAAGCTCTTATCCTCTGCCTCTAGCATAACAAAATATCTTTTATACCGTCTTTCCATATTATTCCCTCCTTACACAATGGAAAATCGCTCCATGATGCACATGGCTCATTGGAGCTTAATTGAATTATTAGGTCTCTATAATCAATATATGTGTAAGTCCCGAAATAATTTACAAATAATTATAATCTTTTTGCTAAGTTATTAGCTAGTCGTCCATATTCTTCTATATTTAGGGTCTCGCCCCTCCTACTTTCATCTATACCGCTTAAGGAAAGTACTTCTCTTAACAAGTCTTTATCGAGTTTCATATCTCCAGAGCTTAATGCATTTAATAAGGTTTTTCTCCTTTTTCCAAAAGCATCCTTCACTAATGAAAAGAAAATATCTTCTCTTTCAACATGAACCTTAGGCTCTTCTAATATATCTAGCCTAATCACTGTAGATTCTACCTTTGGCTGAGGGATAAAAACTGATGGTGGCACCTTTAATAAAATCTTTGGATTACAGTAATATTGTACTGCAATCGAAAGAGCTCCATAGTCCTTAGTACACGGTTTCGCTTGCATACGGTCTGCTACTTCCTTTTGAATCATTATTGTTAGTGAATGTACAGGGACTTTTTCTTCTAAAAACTTCATTATAATAGGCGTAGTTACATAATAAGGTAGGTTTGCAATTACCTTAGGCTTTTTATCTTTAAATTTTTCTTCAACCAGCTTATGTAAGTCTAGCTTTAAAACATCCTCATTTATTACTTCTACATTTGAATATTCGCTTAATGTTTCTTCTAAAATAGGGATCAGTGTTTTGTCAATTTCTATAGCAACTACAGAATCGGATCTCTCTGCTATGTTTTGAGTAAGGCTCCCTATTCCTGGGCCAACCTCAATGACGCAATCTTCCTTTGTAATGTCAGCTCCATCAACAATGCTTTCTAATATATTTCTATCTATTAGAAAGTTCTGCCCTAAACTTTTAGAAAATCTAAAGCCGTATTTTTGTACTATTTCCTTTGTTCTTTTGGGTGATGATATTCTATCCATATTCTTTACCTACTCTTCTAATTTTTTTAGTGCTTCTATAAACTCTTCTCTAGTAACACCATAGTTATTTAATCTACTTAAAAATTGCTTTGCATTCCCATAGCCTATTCCTAATATTTTTCCTATTTCATCTCTGCGATAGACTGCCCCATCAAAGCCGATTAAGCCATTATATAATAAATCATTTTGGGTAAATTCATAAGTCCTCTCTACGGATTCACTTCTGGCTTTTTCCAGCGCTAGTCTAATATTCTCTGGGGATGCATTTTCAATTCCAATATCACCGTTTTTAATAGCCTGTTCCTTAGGCAAAAATGCGTGTTTACATCCAGGTACTTGAGATGCAATAGTTTTCCTTATTTTTTCACCTGCAAAATCAGGATCTGTAAAAATAATTACTCCTCTTCTTTTAGCTGCTTCCTTTATTCTATTTATAACATTACTGCCAAGGCCAAAGCCGCCGGTAATAATTGTTTCTGCATCTATTGCTCTTTTAATAGCAGATACGTCATCTTTTCCTTCTACAACGATGATTTCTTTTATCATAAGCTTCTCCTTTTTTAAAAAATATATATATATTATACATTATTATGTAGATTGTATTTTAAAAATTTTTTTTAAAAAATATGGCAACAAGAACCGTATCCCATGTATTAAAAAGGCCAGAGTAATCTCTGGCCTAGTCTAGTACATATACTTTTACTGTTCTTCTACCAAAATTTTTAACTTCTTTGGGGGTTTCGAAGTAAAGATCTATTTTATTTCCTTTTATGGCACCACCCGTATCCTCTGCAAAAGCATACCCATAGTCTACTCTTCCATCAGTGGACTGTACATATAGTTTTGTACCTAGAGGTATTACTTTAGGGTCCACGGCTACTACACCTGGTCTAACTTTGGTACCACTGGCAGTCATGCCATAGTATTTGTCTCCAGGACTTTTTCCTGTACTACTGTATCCAGCGTGATAAGCGGTTGCTGTCATAGTGAATACTTCACTATACCTACTCAAATCACCCCTGGATGTTGCTACTAGGGCCATGGTGCCTTTTTCAACGATTTCGTTAAGGGAACTTTCTAATACCTTTTCTTCTAAAATCTTCTTAGAAACCTCTATCCCATTTTCGTAGACAGTTTCAAGTTTCACTTCTTTTAATCCCTTTTTACCTTCTTGTACTACTTGAGTTTTTCCTTTCTCTAAATCTCCATTGTTTTTAAAGACCGTTTGGAAAGGTAACTCCTGTGTTTCAACTACTACCTCTCGGGTAACTCTGGTTATTGTAACCACGTCTCCCTCCCGAATAGGTTCCTCTAGCATAGGTTGTATCTTATCTTCTTCCTGTAGCTGTATATTAAGTGAGTCGATTAAATCTTTAACATTATTTTCTGCAGTAAGTATTTGTTTTTCAGTTTTTCCATCAATAAGTTTTATTTCAAAAGCTCTATGAATGACTATTCTCGTTCCATCCTTTATTTTTTCATTCAAATTTGGAATAACTTTATCTCCTTCTTCAATTACAATGTTTTGTTTACGCAGAACATCTTCCACTGTACTCGCTAGAGTTGAAACCTGAATTTCCTGTCCATCATGTGCAATCACAACTGTAGTTTGAAGCCCAGCAAAGGCTACCCCCATTAACAATAGTGATATTACGACAGCCACAATAAGAGTCTTTTTATTTAAAGTCTTATTGCTGCTCAGGTGACTTTCCATAAATTTTCCTCCTGTTCATTTTTTAATTAAGGATGAAACATTTACTTATTTTATTCCAAGTTTTTCTTTTTGTCAATATTTTTTGGTAAGTCATGGCAAATGCTGAAATCTGTGGAATAATTAGATTGTTTCCTAAATTATAACTTTTATTCCTGTCAACATACTTCATTATATGCAAAAAGCATAAAAAAAAGCATCTTAGATGCTTTTTAGGAAACCCTAGTATCATTAGCTGTTTAAGAAAACTCTACTATGTCTAAATATTCGTTGTCAGCTTTGCTTAGATCCAAAACCTGTTCTGTATTTTTAAGCTTAATAATAGGACGGAATAGGTTATGTTTTGGGATAAACACTATTTCTCCCTTTTCGCCATTATTCAATATTAATCCTTGGCCTATGTAGTTAGACGCTATTCTTCTCAAAAATAAATATAAAATGCTCGTGTCTAATTTATCCATATACTCACTTTCTAATATTTTAATAGCTTCAAATGGAGTTTTTTTGCGGCGATAAGGTCTATGAGAAATTAATGCATTATATACATCTGCTACCCCAATTATTCTAGCAAACAGAGGAATTTTGTCTCCTTTTAGTCCTAATGGATAACCGCTACCATCCATTCTTTCATGATGGCATAATACAGCTTTCTTAACTCTTTCACTGATAAAATCATAATCTTTAATTATATCGTAGCTATGGATGGAATGTTTTTGCACTTCTATAAATTCATCATTGCTTAATTTCCCTTTTTTATTTAAAATTTCATGGTCAACTTTGCTTTTCCCAATATCAATTAGCATACCTGCTAGGGCCAATTCCTGCAAATCAGGTATTTTTAGATCCAGCCACTGACCTATTGAATAACTTACAAGAGCTACATTTTGGCAGTGAGCATAGGTTATATCATCTAAATGCTTTACACTCTGCATTAATTGGAAAACATTAATCTTGCCTTGAAATATATTTAAGGTATTATTTATTGCTTCTTCTATATCCTTTTGCTCTACAGTCTCGCCCTTCATGAGCCTATCAAAAGACTCTTTTACTATGATTCTATTCTCATTGAACTCCTTAACCGATTCTCTTAATAATTTACTATTTTTATCTTCTGCCTCTGATTCAAATTCTCTATCACTAGATTTTTTTATTCTAGCTGGCTCTGTCTCTTCTTTTATAATACTTACAAATGATACATGATGTTGGTTAAGCAATCTCCTAATATTATATGCTTCTTTAACTTCAAATCCTTGTGCTAATAGGCGGCCACCACTTGAATCTAATACATCTCTAGCTATAACCATTCCATTCTCAATATCTTTAACGAATATTTGACTGTATCTAACTTTATTATCCATTTTACTGACCCCCTGTTTATTCATAGAAATTCTAAATTTTCCATTACATCCCTTCCGAAGATTATATCATAAAATTCAGAATAAAAAAATAAACAAGAAAAAACCACCGAGATGTTTCCTTTGTACCTATAAAAAATTTAGGTGCAAGCAAAATATCCCAGTGGCTGGTGGTTAATCTATTCGAAATAGTTTTTTGGCATTCAATGTGGTTTGTTTTGCTACTTCTTCTAGTGATATTCCTTTCGCTTCTGCTATTTTCTCTGCAACTAATTTTACGTATGCAGGTTCGTTTCGTTTTCCTCTATAAGGCGTAGGCGTTAAGTATGGACTATCCGTCTCTACCAAAAGCCATTCTAAAGGAATCTCTTTAGCTACATCATAGGTTTTTCTAGCATTGCTAAATGTAACTGGCCCTGCCAATGAAATATATACTCCCATTTTTATATATTCTCTTGCCATTTCAACGCTACTAGCATAGCAATGCATTACACAGCCTGTATTCCCTACATCGTATTCCTTTAAAATATTAAAGGTTTCTTCATGGGCATCTCTATCGTGAGTAATAATAGGGAGATTTACTTCCTTAGCAAGCTCTATTTGTCTTCTAAACCATTTTCTTTGCTCATCTCTGGGGGAGTAATCGTAATAAAAATCCAGACCAATCTCACCTATAGCAACTACCTTTTTTTTATTACTCAGTGCCTTAAGTACTTCTATTGTATCTTCGTCCATATCCTTTACATCGTGGGGGTGAACCCCAACAGCTGCATACACCATATCATATTTTTCTGCTAAATTAACTGCCCTTATGGATGTGTTAAGGTCCGCACCAGGGTTCAGTATAAGCTCTATGCCGTTTTCCTTAGCCCTAGCTATCATATGATCTCTGTCCTTGTCGAAACGCTCATCATCTAAATGGGCATGGCTGTCAAAAATCATTTAACTTCCTCCTTAGCTAATGGCAGTTCCACTAGCAATGTCTTTATCCACTGTACCAAGTACTAGCTTTTCATCATTAGATGCTGCAAGGATCATCCCATGGGACTCTATTCCGCGAAGCTTTACAGGTTTTAAATTCGCTACTACTATCACAGTTTTTCCTACGAGCTCCTCTGGCTTGTAGTGAGCTGCAATACCTGATACTACCTGTCTTTTTTCGTTACCTACTTGAAGCTGAAGAACTAATAATTTATCTGCCTTAGGATGCTTTTCTGCCTCTAAAACCTTTGCAACTCTAAGCTCTACCTTATCGAAATCGTCTATGGTTATTTGTTCCTTATGCTCTATAACAACTTCTACTTCCTTCTCTTCTTTTGCTCCACTTATTTTCTCAAGGTAAGCAGCATTCATATTTTCTAGCTCTTCTACTTCCTTTTCTGTTTCTAACCTTGGGAATAAAGAATCTCCCTTTCTTACATTAATTCCTGTTGGAATTTTACCAAATTCAAATGTACTGTCCCAGTTTGTTCCCTGTCCTTCATCTATACCCAATTGTGTCCAAATTTTAATCGTTGTTGATTCCATAAATGGTTTTATTAATACAGAAATAATTCTAATAGATTCAGCTAAATTATATAAAACAGTGTTTAATCTTTCCTTATTAGCATCATCTTTTGCAAGTATCCAAGGTGATGTTTCATCTATATATTTATTTGTTCTACGAACTACCTTCCATATTTCTTCTAGTCCATCATGGAACTGCAATTTATTAATTGCATCTTCTACCTTACTTGCCGCACCTACTGCAACGGATTTTAAATCTTCGTCAAAGTCTCCTTCTGCTTTAGCCTCTGGAATAATGCCTCCGTTATATTTTTCTATCATAGATACGGTTCTGCTTACAAGGTTTCCTAAATCATTTGCAAGATCTGCATTTAATCGATTGACAAAGTTTCTGTTGGTATAATTTCCATCATGCCCAAATGTAAATTCTCTTAAAAGGAAATATTTAATCGCATCCAATCCGTAACGCTCTATTAATGGTTCTGGATATACAATATTACCTTTAGATTTCGACATTTTATCTGATCCAAATAGTATCCAACCGTGTCCATATACCATTTTAGGTAGCGGAATATCTAAAGCCATTAAGATGGCTGGCCAAATGATTGTATGGAACCGAATAATTTCTTTACCTACTAAGTGAACATCTGCAGGCCAGTATTTATTAAATGCTTCTTCATTATCTGATCCATAGCCAAGAGCTGTAATATAATTACACACTGCGTCGAACCATACGTATATGATATGCTTTGGATCGAATGGTACTTTAATACCCCAATC
>JAEWHG010000215.1 GCA_023387935.1 Bacillota bacterium | reverse complement strand
AGCTTTGTAAATATATTGATATTCCATACGAAGAATATATTATTAAGGTTAATGAGGAAGTAGCATCCTTAAATTCTTCTATTATAAATAAAGATTCAGTTTATATTGAGAAAAAGACATCCTTAGATATATCATCAGAAAAAATGGAAAAATCTCAAGAAGAAATAGTAACACTTAAGGAAAATATAGAGTCAGTAGAAGACGTAATTGTGGTTAAATGTAATAATGATATGATTAAAATTCCATTCAAAACTGGAGGTAATATCTTTGTAGATATTTTTGATTATATTGATTTTGACAGAAGCAGTGTCAAGGGGAGACTGGTGTTAAGCCTTAATGGTGAGGATGCAAATTACACAGATCATATAAAAACAGGGGACGAAATAAGTATTTATTGGGAGAAATAATAGATAATCAGTATATTTTTTATAAACTAAAATAATATATACTAATATATTTATATTAGAGGTGGTTATCTATGAACTCTTCACTTTTAGTTAATAGGCTTAGAAAAAAATATATATGGATAATTAGTATAATTATTATCTGTATAATTTTAGCTTTAGTAGGTTTAAATACTTGGCTTTTTAATGATTCAATAATATATCCGAATATATTTATTGAAAGCGTTCATATTGGTGGACTAACACCTGAAGATGCTAAGCTTAGAATAAAGGAAATTTTTGAAGATGAATTAGATAATTTTAGTGTTGAAATAGGTTACGAAGATCGTAGTTGGAAGCTATCCTATGTGGATTTAGGAGTATATTATGTATTAGATGATCACATTCACAAGGCTTATGGCATAGGTAGATCTGGCAATTACTTCGATAGAATAAAAAAGATTATGAGCTTAAGAAAAAATCCTGAAATACTTCCATTAGAACCATATTATGACCCTTTTAAAGTTGAAAGTATAATAGTGGATATTAAAAAGGCAGTTAATAAAGAAGCTGTAAATGCTGAAATTCAACGAAAAAACGATGATTTTGTAATTGTTAAGGAAATTTTAGGCGTAGAAGTAGATGAAAATGCTCTAAAGAAAAATATAATAACTGCCTTAAAGAATAACAATAATAATCCAATGAATATACCAATTAAGTATACGAACCCTCCAATCATGGAAGAAACCTTAGCTACAGTTAAGGATATAATAGGAGAATTCACCACATACTTTAATATTGAGCAAAAAGGCAGGGTGGAGAACATCAAGCTTGCAGTGAATAGTATTAACAATACTTTATTGATGCCAGGAGAAGAATTTTCATTTAATGATAGCACAGGGCCAAGAAGTGTTGAAGAAGGCTACCAAGAGGCAAGTGTTATCGTAAATGGTGAATTTGTGCCAGGAATCGGTGGCGGGATTTGTCAGGTCTCAACTACCCTATATCAGGCAGCTCTACGTTCCAATACAGAGATCACTTCACGAAGAAACCATGGTCTGCCAGTAGGATATGTACCTATGGGATATGATGCAACCGTTGCCTACGGATATATAGATTTTAAATTTAAGAATAATAAGGATGATCCTATTTACATTGAAAGCTATATTGATGGAGATAAAGTTTCTGTAAAATTATATAGTAAGAAAACAGACAATATATCCATAGATTTAAAATCTGAAATTATTGAAGTAGTTGAGCCCAAAACTGAAATTAAGAAGGACTCTAATCTGTCTTTAGGAGAACGTAAGGTTAGTAAAAGCGCTAAGAAAGGCTATCGTGTAGCTACTTATAAAATTTATCTAAAAGATGGAAAAGAAATAAATCGTGAATTGATTACGAAAGATTTTTATCCACCTGTGCATGGTGTTGTTATAGAAGGGACAAAAGAATAGCAAATTGTTTTATAATCGAAATATCCCATAGTTAAAAGCTATTAGATTTGGTATAATAGATTTAACTTAAAGGGAGGATGAACATGGAAGAATTACTTTATGACAAAGATTGTAAGTGTCCAGTATGTAGGCATAGATTTATTACAAAAAAAGTAAGAACACGGGGACTTAGAATAGAAAGTAGAGATGATGATTTTAACGTTGTCTATAAAAATATAAATCCAAACTATTATTATATTTGGGTATGTCCTACATGTGGATATAGTTCTACAGAAAAGGAATTTGAAAATATAACAAAGGCTCAAGAAGCATTGTTGAGTAAGTCTGTTAGAGCTAAATGGAAGGAAAGAAGCTTTGGTGGAGTTCGTTCCTTTCACGAAGCAGAGGAAAGCTTTAAGCTAGCCATACTTGTAGGTCAATTATTAAATAGGCCTAAGGCATATATTGGTGTAATAACCTTGAGGCTTGCATGGTTGTATAGAGAAGCAAATAGCCCTAAGGAAGAAGAATTTTTAAATCACGCTTTAAATCTGTTTGAGGCTTCATATCAAACGGAGAGAATAGATGAAATCGGATTAGACGAGGTATCCCTTGCTTTTTTAAATGGTGAACTAAATAGAAGAGTTGGCAATTATAAAGAGGCGATTCAATGGTATTCAACAACTCTAGATCACCCAAATATTAAAACTAAGAGACACCTTCAAATAAAGGCCAGAGAGCAATGGAGACTAGCTAAAGAAGAAAATGAGCAGGCTAAACAAGGCTCAAATTAAGAATAATGAGTTACTGTATCAAATAATTACATATGATTTATATAATTAACAAAAAAAGTGGTTGTATATACCACTTTTTTTATTTTAAGCACTTGAAATTCTAAGCAAAGCTTAGAATTGAGTGCGTTATAAAGTTTGTGAGTGTAAACGAACAAATTTTATTTTAAACAGTCATATAAATCTTTAATTTAGGATAAATATAATTGAGAAAATGAAAGAAGGTGGAAAATGGATACTTCTGAATTAAATCCAATTATTTTTATTCCTGGTTTAATGGGATCAATCGGAGGAGAAATTTTAGGTTGTGAGATTGAGTGGAGCTTCGGCGCAGCAAGTTGGTTTTACAGACCTTTTATAAAGGAGTTAGAGCAATTCGGATATGTATTAAATGAAAACTTATTTGTTTGCTACTATGATTGGAGAAAAAGCTGTAGGGAAATAGTAAAGGAATTTTTAATCCCTTTATTATTACAGGTAGAGAAAAAATGGGCAAATAAAAAAATTGATTTATTATGTCATAGTATGGGTGGAATTGTAGGTCGTACTTATATTCAAGGTATAGAATACTCAAATAATATTAGAAATATAATGTGTTTTGGCACACCGAACAAAGGAAACGTTGAAGCGTATTATTTATGGAGTACTGGAAATATAATGAAGCAAAGCAATAAAGAGAAAGACTTATTTGATATTATACGAAGAAGTTATATCTGGTTACTTACAAAGTTATTGGAAATACCACTAGGATCGGATACAGTTGAAGAGCTTCGACGTAATTTTAAAGGATTAGGAGATTTAATACCATCGGATGATTACGGAGAAATGCTATGCTACAAAGAAGGTGAAGTGTATAAATATATACCGATCAAATATAATATTTATAAAAATCAACTATTAAATGAGTTAAATAAGAACAGTAACTCACTATATGGTAGAATAGAAAATATATATTGTTTTGTTGGAAACAACAATGAAACAGACAAATCCTTAATCTTAGATAAAGAGTTATTATTTAAATATAGAAAAGGATTTGTTACAGGAACATTAACAACAACAGCAGGAGATGGCACTGTAACTATGAACAGCGCAAAAATAGATAATGCCGAAACATTCGTAATAGATGGAAGTCATACTGGAATTTTAGTAAAGGCTATCAAACATATTGCTAATATTTATAATTTAGATAGAAGAATAGTTGATGGAAAGGAGGAAGAGTTTGCAGAATATCCATTAGGAATAATTTTAAATAAAAATGTGAATGCAGTAATAAAAAATCAAAGAGGTATAGTAGGAAAGCTAGAAAATGGAAAGTTCATTACAGAACATGAGTGCATTTGTCAGGAGTTTAAGAAAGACTACATTTGGATTATGTTTAAAAACATACCGAAAGGTGAGTATAGACTAGAAGCGTTTTCACAAGAAGAAAATAGCAATATTTTCATAATAAGTCCATTAATAGAGGAAGAATTAAAACCAACGCATGTAGAGAAAGCAATAGCAAAAGCAATTCAGTTTTCTTTTAAAGTATGAAGTATTGAAAATACACTATTTTTTTGATATGATTAAAAAGATTTAAATAGGAAGGCGCTCAATAGAGCTTAAAAGGGAAAATGGTGAAAATCCATTACAGCCCCCGCTACTGTAAGTGATGATGAAACAGCAATATACCACTAGTCTAGGCTGGGAAGGTGCTGAAGTAAAATGATTCACAAGTCAGGAGACCTGCCAAATTTCAACGTATTAAACCTTCGGAGGGATAGGTGAACTGTTTGTATGCTTAAAATCCCTTATTTTCTGATAAGGGATTTTTTACTGCGAATACAACAAGGTTCCCGAAATCCAGCATCAATCTTTAATGGGTTGATGAGTGGGGGTTTATTTAAAAGAACAGCAAAGTATGGAGGAGGAGAACTTAAATGAAAAGAACGAAGCTATCTGCTTTATTAGTAGTAATATTATTAGCTGCAGTTTTTATGTTTGGTTGTGCAAATGATTCAAAAAATGGTGTACAGGGTGACGGAACGACTAATGTGGAGAATATAAATAACATAGATAATTCTAAATATCCCATGGAGATTGAAGATGGATTTGGAAACATTATAACAATAAATGAAAAACCAGAAAAGGTAATTTCAATATCTCCTAGTCAAACAGAAGTTTTATTTGCTTTAGGATTAGAAGATAAGGTTGTAGCCGTATCAGATTATTGCGATTATCCAGCAGCGGCTTTAGAGAAGGAAAAGGTAGGAAGTGCCCTTGCAATAAATATAGAAAAAGTATTAGAGCTAGATCCAGACATATTATTTTTATATAGTGAAGTTTCTCCGGAAGCCATAGAGCAATTAAGAGCAAATGAAATAATAGTAATGATGCACTCACCTGAAACGACTGAGGAAATTTTCAACAATATATTGCAGGTGGGCAAGCTAATGGACGTAGAAGAAAAAGCGGAACAAATAGTTGGAGAAATGAAGGACAAAAAGGAAAGTATTGTTAAGAAGGTTAAGGATGCAGATAAAGTGAGAGTATTCTACCAGGTTTGGGATGAACCATTAATGACAGCTGGAGAAGGATCGTTTATACATGAGCTCATAACTTTAGCAGGTGGAGAGAACGTTGCAGCAGATGGTGATGGAGCTTATCCTCAATATAGTGTTGAGGCTATGATTGAAAAAGATCCTGAAGTTTATATCGCGCCAGCTCATACACTTGAAGACTTCACTTTAGATACTGAAGAAATGAATGCGCTAAAAAATACTATAAAATCAAGACCAGGATACGATGTAATAAGTGCTGTTAAGAATGATAGAATAGAGCTACTTGAGCCTAATATAGTATCTAGACCAGGAGTTAGAACAATTGAAGCCTTAGAACTAATTGCAAAGGCCATACATCCAGAGCTTTTCTAAATATTTATGAAATAATGTTATACTCATGATGCAAAAAAATTGCCAAGGGAACTGTAAATTTCCTTGGCAAAGCATCAAGGTAGCTGGTTTACGGAGGAATAATACAGATGGAAAAAAATAAAAATTTAAAAATATTACCGCCGTTACTAATAGCATCATTAATAGTAATAGCTATATCTGTGGTTGTTGGTGTGGCAAATATAACAATTATAGATAGCATAAAAATAATATTAAATTCAATCCCTGTAGTAGGAAATTATGTAGATGTTTCAAATATACAAAAATCCCATATTGCTATAATTCAAAATATTAGATTGCCAAGGGTATTGCTTTCCTTTTTAGTTGGATATGGTTTATCAATTGTAGGCGTAGCTTTTCAAGGTATGTTAAAGAACCCGATGGCAGATCCATTTATTGTAGGAACTTCCTCTGGAGCAGCTTTAGGTGCATCCATTGCAATTTTATTAAAGCTAAATAAAACGGTTTTTGGTATGGGCGCAGTGTCTATTTTTGCATTTATAGGTGCATTATTGGCTACATTAATTGTATATAATATGGCTAGAATAAAAGGTAAGGTGCCAGTAAATACATTGCTATTGGCTGGAGTCGCTACAGGACAATTCTTTACTGCTATAATGTCCTTTATAATGACAATATCTACAAAGGATGTAAATACAATTGTTTTCTGGACCATGGGTAGTTTTTCTGGCAGAGGATGGAACCATGTACAAATAGCTATAGTACCTGTTTTATTGGGTAGCATTATAATATATACCTTCTCAAAGGATTTAAATATTTTGTTATTAGGAGAAGATAGTGCACAAAATATGGGGGTAGAAACAGAAAAAGTTAAGAAAATAGTTTTGATTACTAGTGTTTTAATAACCGCCTTTTTAGTTTCAGTTAGTGGAATAATAGGTTTTGTAGGTTTAATAGTTCCCCATATTGTGCGTTTAGTTTTAGGACCTGATCATCGTACGCTTATCCCAGCCAGTGGGCTAATCGGTGGGATTTTTTTAATTATTGCAGATGCCATATCAAGAACCATTATTGCACCTACTGAAGTTCCCGTTGGTATTATCACAGCATTAGCAGGAGGACCTTTTTTTATTTACTTACTTAGAAAATACAAAAGAACTGTGTAAGGGGTGATTTAGATGGGAAAATGTATTGAAACTAAGGATTTAGTATTTGTGTATGAAGATACTATAGTTTTGGATCATATTAATGTAAAGATTGATAAAGGAAATATTATAACTATTATAGGACCTAATGGCTCTGGAAAATCAACATTGTTGAAAAATATAGCAGCTACTTTAGCACCAAATGAAGGAGAAGTTTTATTAGATAATAGACAATTAAAAAGCTACAGAGTAAAGGAGTTGGCACGCGAAGTAGCTGTAGTTCCACAAAATACAAATATTGAATATGATTTTACTTCTTACGAAATTGTTTTAATGGGTAGGAATCCATATATTGAAAAGTTTAAACAAGAAACACCAAAAGATCTTTCCGTAGTGAAGGAAGCTATGGAAAATACGAATACATGGCATTTGAAAGATAAAAGTATAAACCAGCTAAGTGGTGGAGAAAGGCAAAGAGTAATAATAGCAAGGGCATTAGCCCAAGAGCCACAGGTTCTTTTGTTAGATGAACCTACTGCAGCCTTAGACATGCATCACCAAATAGAAATATTAGACCTATTAAAAGTGTTAAATAAAGAAAAAGGGGTAACTATAATTATGGCACTTCACGATATAAATTTAGCTGCTCGCTATAGTAAAGAAATAATGTTAATTCATAAAGGTAGACAAATTATTATAGGAAGCCCAGAGAGAGTTATTACAAAAGAAAATCTACAAATGGCATATAAAATAAATATGATTGTAGATAAAAATAAATATACAAACTCTTTGCAAGTTACACCTCTATCAACTTTATAATTTTAAAATAAATGAGAACTAATTAGAAGAAGCTTCTTTTAGACAATCAGAGCAAATACCATAAAAACATAGTTGTTGTTTATTAATATGATAATTAGAAGTATCTGCTACTTTAGATGGTAGATCTTCAAAGATAGAATTATTTAAATCTTCTATTTTTGAACAATGTGTACAAATGATATGTTGATGATCTTCTATTCTTCCATCGTAACGGAAACTATTTTCACCAATATTGATTACTTGAACCAATCCTAATTTAGAAAATAGCTCTAAGGATTTATATACGGTTGCTAAACTCATAGTAGGATATGCAGGATATAATTTTTTAAAAACAGCCTCAGCATTTGGATGATCCACAGAATCTTTAATTGTTTGATATACGGCAATACGTTGAGGAGTAATTTTACAACTATTAGATTTTAACTCTTTTATTAAAACATCCACAATAGACACCACCTTAAAATTAATAATAATTATTATATACAATTCCATCTTTATTATATGACCATGTTAATTATTTGTCAATACAATTATGCAAAAAGTTCCAATAAATTTAAATATTAGATAAATTAAGGAGGAAAAAATGAAATATAAATTGATCGTACTAGACATGGATGGAACCCTACTCAATAATAAAAAAGAAGTTAGCTTAGAAAACCAAAATGCACTTAATAAAGCCCAAGGGTTAGGCATAGAAGTTGCTATAGCTACTGGTAGGGTATTCACATCAGCAAGATTTTACGCAAAGCTATTGAACATCAAAACTCCAATTATTGCTTGTAATGGAGCTATAATAAGAGATGAAGCCACTAATGAGGTTATTGATATTAATCCCATAAAAAAGGAGGATGCTTTAAAAGTTATAGAAAGCTTTAAAAGACATAATGTATACTTTCATATATATGATGAAGACAAAATATATGTGGAGGAATTAGGATTCAGCTCTTCTATATATAAGGATTGGAATGAGGATCAAAGCGATGAAAACAAAGTACATATAGAAAAGCTAGAAGATGCTGCTGTTTATTTTAAAACTAATAATATTAAAATCTTAAAGATGATGGCAGTTAACGAAGATCATACAAAAATAGATTCTATAAAAAAAGACCTAGAAGGAATTGATAGTATTGCTTTGGATAAATCCTGGTATAACAATTTAGAGGTCATGAATAAAGGTGTATCCAAGGGCAAGGGGATTCATATGTTAAGTAAAATTTATAAAGTAAAGCCTGAAGAAATTATTGCTTTTGGAGATAATTTTAATGATTTATCAATGAAAGACTATGTGGGAACCTTTGTTGCAATGGGAAATGGAGAAGTGTATGTAAAAGAGCAGGCTCATTACGTTACTGCTTCTAATAATGATAGTGGTGTTGCAAAAGGATTAGAAGAATTGGTATTTAAAGATTAATATAAAAAAGTATTTAAATTTAATAAAAAACAAAGGGACTACAATCTATAATCCCTTTGTTTTTTTATTCCTATTGAAAACAGTAAATAATCTTACTTATTTTTCAACTATACAATGTATTTAGTCAATTAGCTTAACTTGATGGTATGTTTTCTTTCCTTTTTTAATCATTAAAGCATCATCTTTAAAGAAATCAAGAGTGATTAGTGTATTAATATCAGATATTTTTTCATCGTTTATTGTAACTCCACCCTGCTGTACTACACGTCTACCTTCTCCACGAGATGGAATTAATTCAGCTTTAGATAGTAGTGTAATAATATCCATACCATCTGTAAATTCTCCTTTAGAGATTTCAGTTGATGGAACGGATCCTCCTAAAGCACCTTGACCAAATAAAGCCTTTGCAGCTTCCTCAGCTTTTTTAGCTTCTTCTTCACCATGTACTAGCTTTGTTACCTCAAAAGCAAGAATTTCTTTAGCTTTATTTATTTCTGCACCTTCTAGAGAGCCAAGTCTTCTAACTTCATCCATAGGTATGAAAGTAAGAAGAGAAAGACAGTTTTCAACATCGGCATCTGCAACATTTCTCCAGTATTGGTAGAATTCGAAAGGCGATGTTTTATTAGGATCTAACCAAACTGCTCCAGATTGAGTTTTACCCATTTTTTGGCCTTCGCTTGTAGTTAAAAGTGTAAAGGTCATTCCGTAAGCTGATTCACCTTCAACTCGTCTAATTAAGTCTGCACCTGCAATAATATTGGACCATTGATCATCTCCGCCTAATTGTAGACGACAGCCATATTTTCTAAATAGCTCTAAGAAGTCATAAGATTGCATAATCATGTAGTTAAACTCAAAGAAGGATAATCCCTTTTCCATTCTGTTTTTAAAACATTCTGCTGTTAACATTCTATTTACAGAGAAATGTCTACCTATTTCTCTAATAAAGGAAACGTAGTTTAAATCTAACAACCAGTTCGCATTATTTTCTATAATAGCTTTATCTTGTGATAAATCAATTAATCGTTTAGATTGCTCAATAAAGCAGTCAACATTATGTTGTATAGTTTCTGGGGTCATCATTTGTCTCATATCAGTTCTTCCAGATGGGTCACCAATCATTCCGGTACCCCCTCCTGCAAGAAATATAGGCCTATGACCTGCTTTCTGAAGGTGAGACATAGCCATTAGTTGCACAAAGTGACCTACATGCAAGCTATCAGCTGTTGGATCAAAGCCTATATAAAAAGTAACTTTCTCCTTACCAAGCATTTCTCTAATTTCATCTTCATGGGTAAATTGTTTAACAAATCCACGTTCTTTTAAAACATCAAATACATTTTCCATTTTAAATCCTCCTTCTTTTATTTTATGCAAAAATAAAATTTGTTTGTTTACTCTCACAAACTTTATGTCGCACTCAATTCTAAGCTTTGCTTAGAATTTCAAGTGTTCAAAAAAATAAAAGGGCTATCTAGTCCGAAAGGACGAGATAACCCGTGGTACCACCTTAATTTACATCAAATAGATGCCTCAATTCATTATAACGGATGAAAACCGGCAAAGATTTTGACTTTGCAGCTCCAGAATGTAATTCATCTTACCATGTGCTATAGATCTTTCACCGACCGATCTACTCTCTAAATTGTAACCATGGTGACTACTTATTTCCTTCAATGCTTTTAACAGTTAGTGATATTTTGCCCTATTATATCATATGTTAAACTACATATGCAAGAGTATTTAATTTTTTTGTTTGTTATATAAATTTTCTAAATGTTGCTTTTGAAGGAGGAGCTTAAGGTGAAAATTACAGACATCAGAATTGGACATATATCCGTTCCATTAAAGAAGCCTTTTAGGACTGCTTTAAGAACCGTTCACAGCATAGAGGATATTATAGTTAAGATTGAAACTAATACTGGACATATAGGATATGGAGAGGCACCACCTACAGGCGTAATAACAGGTGATACAACAGGTGCAATAATAGGGGCTATAGAGGACCATATTAAGAAACATATAATTGGAATGGATATTGAGAATATGGAAGAAATAATGCTGAAACTAGATAAATCGGTTGTAAAGAATACTAGTGCTAAAGCAGCAGTAGATATAGCAATTTATGATTTATATGGTCAGCTGTATAAAGCTCCAGTTTATAAATTATTAGGTGGATATAGAAAGGAAATAACAACGGATATAACCATAAGTATAAATGATCCTGAGGAAATGGCCCAGGATAGTATTGATGCTATAAACAGAGGATATAGAACCTTAAAAATTAAAGTAGGAAATGATTCAGCATTAGACTTAAAACGTATGAAGGCTATAAGAGCTGCTATTGGATATGATATAGATTTAAGAATCGATGCAAATCAAGGTTGGAATCCTAAAGAAGCTATATATGCATTAAGAAAGATGGAAGATGAAGGACTGAATATAGAACTTGTTGAGCAACCAGTAGCAGCATATGATTTTGAAGGTTTAAAACTTGTGACAGACAATGTTTCTATACCTGTCTTAGCAGACGAAAGCGTATTCTCTCCTAGAGACGCTATGACTATTCTACAAATGAGAGCTGCAGACTTAATCAACATTAAATTAATGAAAACTGGTGGGCTACACAATGCACTAAAAATATGTTCGATGGCTGAGATATATGGTATTGAATGTATGATAGGATGCATGCTAGAATCTAAGCTAAGTGTTACTGCGGCTGTACATTTAGCGGCAGCTAAATGCATAATTACAAAAATAGATTTAGATGGGCCTGTTCTGTGTAGTGAAGATCCAATTGTAGGTGGAGCAATATTTAATGAGCATAGCATTACTCTAAATGATGAACCTGGGTTTGGATTTAAAGAAGTGCAAGGAGTAGTTTACAAATAGCAGCATAATGTAGAGTATATAGTATTCTGTTGTTAAAAAATTAATAATATAGAAGTGAAATAAACAATTAATGGTGATAAAAACCATTAATTGTTTATTTTTTTTATACATATTTCAACAAAGTTTAATATAAATAAGTTGCATAAAATGTTGAACACTTGTTAATATATTAACAATTAACAGAAAATTTAAAATATATAGAATATTTTGTTGAACTGCCTAATAAATTTGATATAATAGTTATAATGATAATTATGGTACTCAAACCAGTTATCTCCAATGTGTATAAAATGCAAAAGGATGGAGGGATTAATGAATGGAAAATCAAAATTGTTGTTGTCAACAAGAACAAACGAACAGCACTATGCTAAAAGCGAAAGAAACTCTGCAGGACATTAAAGGTACAGAAGGTGCATTGATACCAGCATTACATAAGATACAGAGTATTTATGGGTATCTACCGGAAGAGGCTTTAATGCTTGTATCAGAAGAATTGGACATACCAATTACTCAGATTTATGGGGTAGCTTCATTTTATTCTCTATTTTCATTAGAGCCTAAAGGACAACATGTTATCAGTGTATGTTTGGGTACTGCCTGTTACGTTAAAGGCTCACAAAACATATTAGACAGATTAAGTAGCGAATTAGGTGTTGAAGAAGGCAGTACTACAGAAGATGGAAAGTTTACCTTGCAGGCTACTCGATGTATTGGAGCATGTGGATTAGCACCAGTAATAATGATAGATGAGAAGGTTTATGGTAAGATATCATCTCATGATATTCCTAAAATATTGAGTGAATATAAATAAATTTAAAGAGGGGGGAAATGCAGTGAAATCAATCTTTGAACTGAATGAGATCAGAAAAAAATTTAAAGATGAGGTAGATCAAGATATAAATGGAAGTATTACAAGAATACTAGTAGGAGTTGCTACCTGCGGTGTTGCAGCAGGAGCACAGCCTGTGCTTTCTGCATTAGAGGAAGAGTTAAACTCTGTAGGCTTAACTGATATTGTTGTTACTCAAACTGGATGTATTGGTGTTTGTGATCTCGA
>JAEWHG010000034.1 GCA_023387935.1 Bacillota bacterium | reverse complement strand
CAGGAGCTGGGTTGTAATAAACTTGCTTTAGGACATCATTTTAATGATGTAATTGAAACTACTATGCTCAATCTACTATACAATGGAAATTTTAAAACCATGCTTCCAAAACTAAAGTCTACAAATTTTGAAAATATGGAGTTGATCCGCCCGCTTTATTATGTAGAGGAAGAAGATATTATCGATTATACAGAGACAAACGGTATCAGGCCTTTAAACTGTGCTTGTATGGTAGCGGCTAAGAGGATAGGAAACAAAAGGTACGAAGTTAAGGATTTAATTAAGAATATAAAAAATAATATTGGAAATGTGGATAAATCTATATTTAAAGCTGGGCAGAATGTTAATATGGATTGTATTCTAGGATGGCAGAAGGACGGAGAACAATATTCCTATTTAGATTTTTATAATGATTAGAATAATATTTAAGTAATAACATATAGAAATAATTTAATAAAAAATTTAAACATAAAAAACTGCCTCTAAATTATTATATGAATGATTTAGAGGCAGTTTTTTATTTAGTTATTTATTTAAAATATAATATGTGCAATTAAAACAACAATTGGTAGCGTAATTAGTGTACGTTCAATAAATATAATAGCAAGTTCTTTAATCGTAACAGGTATTTTTGAGCCTAATATAAGTCCTCCTACTTCGGACATATATATTAGCTGTGTTACAGATACACATGCTACTACGAATCTAGTTAAGTCACTTGAAATTTTACTTGCAATAACAGAAGGCAGGAACATATCTGCAAATCCAACTACTAATGTTTGAGCAGCCATTTCTGCTTCTGGTACTTTCAATAGATTTAATATAGGAATAAATGGCATTCCTAACCAAGTAAATATAGGCGTAAATTCTGCAATTATTAGTGCCAATGTTCCAAATGCCATAACGATAGGGGTTACTCCTAACAACATATCGAGTACGTTCTTAATACCACTTTTAAGGAATTCACTGATATCACTATTTTTATTTGCTTGCTCTATAGCTTGTTTAAATCCCCAAGTTAATGAAGTATAACCTGTTGGAATTTCTTCAGAACGATCTTGGTTATTATTTATTAAATAAGTGTCACTTTTTCTTGAAAGCGGTGGTATTCGCGGAATAATAATAGCGGCCATAACTCCAGCAAATGATACTGTTAAATAAAATGGTAGAAATAGGTGTGCTAGATTAACCTGAGCAATAACAATAAGACTAAAAGTTATAGAAACTGCTGAAAAAGTTGTTGCAATAACTGCAGCTTCTCTTTCTGTATAGTGCCCATCCTCATATTGTTTGCTAGTCAATAGTACTCCGATAGTTCCATCTCCAAGCCAAGATGTAATACAGTCTATAGATGAACGCCCTGGTAATTTAAAAATAGGACGCATTATTTTTGTTAATAAGGTACCGAAAAACTCTAATAGGCCGAAGTCTAATAAAAGTGGCAATAATAGACCTGCGAAAAGGAATATGGAGAATAAAATTGGAAGTAAATCGTATAAAAGTAGTCCTCCAGTAGCTTCCGACCACATCCATTCTGGCCCTATATTAAATAGAGTAGCAATGGCAAATACCATACCTAAAATCCTTGATAAAAACCACAGTGGCGCTACATTAAATAAATTATTTAAAAAATTATGATTCTTAATAAAAGAGGGTTTTAATAATTTAGTAATAATTGTACATATAGCAGTAATTGATATTAAAACAGTAGTTATAGTTGGTAGAGCACTAGAAAAAATATTAAGAATTAATCCAGAAAATAATGCAATTGGAATAGTGATCTCACCATTATAAGAAATAGGAATCATAAAAAGAATTATGCCAATTAAAGATGGAATAATAAAGCGTAAGATACTTGCGGTAGAATAAGTTTGTTTATTTAAATTGTTCATAGATATCATCTCCTTTGCAATCCGTAAAATTTTTCGATAGAATTAATATTAATATATGATGCATAAAAATGCAATAATTTGTATTAAATTAAAGTATTAAGTTTTCTTAGTATTTACATATAGTGCAAAATCTAAATATTAAATAGTGATAATTACTTTACTATATATTTGTTTTAATTATACTGTAGATTGATTATAATTAAGATAGATTAAGAATATTAGCTAAATATGCCACGAGGTGAAAAATGTTTAATTTAAATGAAGAAGAAATATATGATATGAGTTCAGAATCTATTACGTATAGAAAAGGAAAAAACTATTATTTAGATAAAAGAGTAAGATCCTTAACCTTTAACAAACAAAAAAATAGCTTTTTAGCTATAGTTCAAGGCACTAAAAGGTACAATGTAAAGGCAAACTTCTTATCTAATGGGGATATTGAAAACACAACATGCACCTGTATTGCTTCCGATAGATACTGGGGCATATGTAAGCATATCGTAGCTGTTCTTTTAACCATTATGGAAAAGGATCGATTAGGACAATTTAATAAGTTTAATGAAACAGATCATATAAAAAGCATTCTAAATTTTTATAGAAATAAACAGCAAAGCGATTTTATACCATTGAATATGGAGATAACGTTTGAACTTTCGATAGATACTTATAACAATCGTATGTCAGGTAGTTTTATTAGTTTAAAGATAGGTGAGGGTAGAACCTATGTTGTAAGGAACATTAAAAGATTTATAGAGGACTTATATAATAATAAAAGGATTGAATTCGGTAAAAACTTTATATTTGATCCTGACATTCACTCCTTCACTAGAGATGATAAAAAAATAATAGATCTTATAGAAGAAATATATGAATACGAAAAAACAGTGGAAGAAGATTTTTATAGAGAGAACCCTCGCTCTATTTTTAATGGTAAGCACATGAAACTGCCAGAAAAAACTTTGAAGAGGTTTTTAAACATAATAAAAGATGGAGACTTCATCCCAAAGGGAAAATTTAATGCAGTTATTTTAGAAAAAACATATGCTAGCATTGACATTAGGGAAAGGGACCTGCCGTTTACTTTTCAATTAGACAAAAATAAGGAAGATATTGTTTTAAAGGTAGAGCATGAGGGTCCCGTTGTTCCAATTACCTCTGATGGAGAATATTTTTTTTCAAACGGTGAAATTTGCAAGGTATCTAAATATCAGAGAGAAAATCTGATCCCTTTTTATAGGATTTTAACTAGGGAAAAAGACAGTAGTATCACAATTAAAAAAGATATGCAGGATAGCTTTTTTGCTGAACTATATCCAATTTTAAAAGGCATGGGTAAAGTAGAAATAGAGAATAAGTTAGAGGAAGCTATTTATTCTCCGGAATTGAAAACTGAAGTATACTTTGATAGATTAGGAAATAAAATAACTGCAGATGTAAATTTTATATACAAAAATATTAAAATAAATCCATTTAAAGGATCTACAACAAACGAGTTGGAAAAAGATAAGGTTCTCATAAGGGATTTAGAAAAAGAAAGAAAAGTAATCAACTTTTTTGAAAATAACAATTTCAAAATTAAAAACAAAGAGGTTTATTTAGAAAAAGAAGAGGATATATTTAAATTAATTTATGAGAGATTGAAGGATTTACAAAGTATATCGGAAGTATATTACTCAGACTCATTTAAGATGATGGAAATAAGAAGTTCCACAAATTTTAAAGGAGGCATAAGGTTAAATACTGAAGAAAGTTTTTTAGAATTCAATTTTGAAATAGAAGAAGTAGATGATAAAGAAATGATTGGACTTTTAAAATCATTAAGACAAAGGAAAAAATATTACCGTCTTAAGGATGGATCATTCATTCCATTAGATACTGAAGAACTAGTTAGTATAGATGAGATGATGATAGAATTAGATTTAGATGAATCAGATATCAATGGAAAAATAATAGAAATTCCTAAATATAGAGGGTTATATGTAGATGAGATTTTAAGAGATAAAAAAATGGATTTTATTAAGAAAAATAAAACTTTCAAAAGCTTTGTGGAAGATATTAGAGAATATGATGAGGTGGAATATATTGTTCCTGAAGCATTAAATGGAGATTTAAGGGATTATCAAAAACTTGGCTTTAAGTGGTTGAAGACACTAAGTCACTATGGACTAGGTGGAATACTTGCAGACGATATGGGACTTGGTAAAACCTTTCAAGTATTGGCCTATTTAGTGTCTGAAAAAATGGGAAATAAAGCTGGAGCAGCTCTAATTGTAGCACCTACATCTTTGGTATATAACTGGATGGCAGAGATTGAAAAGTTTACACCCTCATTAAAAGCGGGTATCGTGGTGGGAAATAAATCAGAAAGAGAAGAGATAATCCAGAGGATAGATGAATATGATATTATGATTACCTCCTATCCCCTAATTAGAAGAGATATAGATTTATATAAGGATATATCTTTTAAATGGTGTATTTTAGATGAAGCCCAACATATTAAAAATCCAAGCTCGCAAAATGCAAAATCTGTAAAGTCAATAAAAGCGAATTATAGATTTGCGTTGACCGGTACGCCTATAGAAAATTCTTTAACAGAGTTATGGTCTATTTTTGATTTTATAATGCCGGGGTATTTATTATCCTACGGAAAATTTCAAAATAAATACGAAAAATCAATAGTTAAAGAAGGCAATAAGGATGCATTAAAAAGTCTTGGAAAGCAAATCGCTCCTTTTGTCCTAAGACGTTTGAAAAAACAAGTATTGAAGGAGCTACCTGAGAAAATTGAGCATTTAGTATTTGCAGAGCTTAGCCCAGAGCAGAAAAAGCTATATGTGGCATATTTAAAAGAAATACAGGGTGAAATTGAGGAAGAAATAAAGGAAAATGGTTTTGAAAGAAGCCAAATTAAAATTTTAGCTGCTTTAACTAGATTAAGGCAAATTTGCTGTCATCCTGCATTGTTCTTTGAAAATTATAAAGGTAGTAGTGGCAAATTTGAACTTCTACAAGAGATTATAGAAAATGCAATAGAAGGGAACCACCGAATTTTATTGTTTTCTCAATTTACTAGTATGCTTGCTATGATAAAAGAGATGTTAGATGGATTAGATATTTCGTATTATTATTTAGATGGATCAACTCCAATAGAAGAACGAGGAGATATGGTAAATAATTTTAACAGCGGAAATACAGATGTTTTTCTAATATCATTAAAAGCAGGAGGAACTGGTTTAAATTTAACTGGGGCAGATATGGTTATTCATTTTGATCCATGGTGGAATCCTGCTGTAGAGCAGCAGGCCACGGATAGGGCGTATAGAATAGGGCAACAAAATGTTGTTCACGTTATGAAACTAATTACAAAGGGAACGATAGAAGAAAAAATATCTAAGCTTCAGGATAAAAAGAGGGAGCTAATTGATGGGGTAATTAAACCAGGAGAGACGCTTATATCTAAAATGAGTCAAGATGAGCTTATGGACCTATTTAAAAGTTAGTAAGAGAATTTGTTGTTTATATTGTTTGTTAAAGGGTAATATATTTCCAGTGCAAATATTTAATTATAATTGCGTAAACTAATATTTACCTAATAAAGGAGTGATAAAATGTCTTCTGGTGAGAAAAAAGTTTTAACTGGAAACGAGGCAATTGCAACAGGATTTTATGAGGCAGGGGGAATAGTGGCAGCAAGCTATCCAGGGTCACCTACAGTAGAAGTAATAGAAAAGCTTAAAGTGTACGATGAAGTGTACTCTGAATTTTCTACAAATGAAAAGGTGGCTGTAGAAGTAGCTATTGGAGCTTCTATGTATGGTGTAAGATCTATGGCAATTATGAAACACGTTGGAGTAAATATAGCCGCAGATCCACTTATGACCTTTACCTTAACCCCAACTAATGGCGGATTCTTATTAGTAAGTGGAGATGACCCAGGACTTGCAAGCTCACAAAACGAGCAAGATAATAGGATTTGGGGTAAATTTGCTAGTATGGGTATTTTAGATCCTTCCGATAGTCAAGAGGCTAAAGACTTTACTAAAATAGGGCTTGAGTTAAGTGAAAAGTTCGAAACACCTATAATGCTTAGGATTACAAGTAGGCTTTGTCATGGTAGAGGAATAGTAGAATTAGAAGAAAGAAAAGAAGTTGAGAAGAAAGAATTTAATAGAAATGATAAACAAAAATATTGTATGATACCTCCAGGGTCTAGAGAAGCTCAGTTTTTTATTAAAGAAAGACTAGAGAAGTTAGAAGAATATGCTTACGATCTGGACATAAATAAGTTAGAAATAAAAGAAGGAACAGATACATTAATTATTACATCAGGATTAGTATATTATAATATTAAAGAAGTAAATCCTGACGCTAGTATTTGGAAACTAGGTATGGTTTATCCTATATCAAAAAACAAAGCAAAAGAGATCACTAGTAAATTTAAAAAAGTAATCGTTGTCGAGGAAATGATGCCATTTATAGAAAATGAACTTAAATTAATGGGTATTGATTGCGAAGGAAAGAAATATTTTGATTTTACTGGAGAATTAGATATTCAAAACATTGAAAAAGGCCTATATGAAGCTGGTGTATTACAAAATAAAAATGAATATGTTAAAAGGTTTGAAGAAACTGTACCAAGACCACCACTGTTTTGTACGGGATGTCCTCATAGACCAGTATTTGATATTCTAAAAAAATCTAAAGCAAAAATAGTTGTAGGAGATATCGGATGTTATTCTTTAGCTTCCTTGTTCCCATTCGAGCAATCGAACTCTATTATAAGCATGGGTGCAAGTATTGGAATGAGCAAAGGAATGAGAAAAGCAATGTCCATGACTAAGAAAGAGGAGCCTTTAGTTGCAGTTATTGGAGATGGAACCTTCTTTCACTCAGGGGTGCCTTCCTTTATAAATCTACTTCATCAGAAAAAAGATAATGAGAATATTACTATAATAGTTTTAGATAATAGAACAACAGCCATGACGGGAGGACAACATAACGGTAGCTCTGGGCTGTATAACGAAAGAGACGATATGAAGGTAGGAATAAAAACTCTGTTAGAGTCCATCGGATTCGATAGAGTAAAAGAAATTAATCAGTATGAATATAAGACTACTAAAAAATTAATAGATGAGGAAATTGCATATGAAGGTCTTTCGCTTATTGTAGTAAATGGACCTTGTGCACTAAGATATAAATTAGAAAATCCTTATTTCTATGTAGATCCTGAAATATGCATTGGCTGCAGATCCTGTATTAAAACAAATTGTCCGCCATTAAAGATGATTAAATACGAAGGCATCGAAAAATTAAAATCATCTATAGATAAAGATATGTGTGTTGGATGTAGTGTTTGTGCTCAGGTTTGCCCTGTAAATGCTATTAAATCTTCTGCAGGTTTAAGTAAGGAGGGTGAAAATATTGGTAACTAATATTATGTTCGCAGGTGTAGGTGGTCAAGGTTTAATTCTTATGACAAGGATATTTTCTCAGGCAGCAATGCTGGACGGATTCGATATTAAAAGTAACGATGTTGTAGGTTTATCCCAAAGAGGCGGTATGGTTTGGGGTAATGTTAGAATAGGTGACAAGGTATTTTCACCGAATATACCTCCTGGAGAAGGTGACATCTTAGTAGCAATGGAGCCTTTAGAATCTCTTAGATGGAGTTCTAATTTAAAGGACAAAGGTATCGTAATTCAAAATACTAAAAGAATATATCCTACGCTAGTACAGCAAGAAAAAATGGAATATCCAGAAGCGGATATAGAAAACTTAAAATCTAAATATAAAGTAGTTGAAATAAATGCCTTTGAAGAAGCTAAGAATTTGGGTAAAAAGCAGGTTGCCAATGTAATTCTTCTTGGAATATTAGCTCAATATTTAGATATAAAAATAGATACATGGAAACAGGTAATAAAAGACAATGTGCCATTTAAAGCTATAGATTTAAATATGCAGGCATTTGATTTTGGATATAACTATAAAAAATAAGATAGAATTAACAAATCAAAAGAGCGACAAACTTGTCGCTCTTTGTTCAATTTAATTTAAAATCAAGATTATACTATTTAATAATCCATATATTAATAAAATCATATGCGCAAATTAAGAATATTTAATACTATAATTAACATATTCAATAAATAAATTGAAAAAATTAAGTATACAAATTTTGTGTTATCGTGTATTATTAATATAAGAGGATAATATGATTCTAGTAATTATATTTTTATATTAAAGGAGGAGATTTTATGCAAAAACGTTTGTATCGTTCAAGGCAAGATCAAAAAATAGCAGGTGTATGTGGTGGAATAGCTGAATATTTTGGAATAGATTCCACAATAGTTAGATTACTTTGGCTTGTAAGTATATTTGCCTTTGGCACAGGATTATTAATCTATATTATTGCAGCACTAATAGTACCAGAAAGAGATCATGGAGATAGTACAATAAATCTACATAAGGATTCTGATGGCGTATTTAAGAATGATGGTGGAGGACATAGTACAAATTTTGATGAAGAGAAGAATCGAAACATATTAGGGTATTCACTTATTATAATAGGGGCAATAATGTTTATAAAAAGATTCCCACTTTTTAATTGGATAAGTTTTAAATTTTTATTCCCAATTTTACTAATAGGCTGTGGAATAGTTGTATTAGGTAAAGGCTTTAAAAAATAGGTAGTATCTAAAGATCTTTATAATTTTAGAAAAGAGGTGGCATTATGAATAAAAATAAATTATTCACTGGATTTATTTTAATAATCATAGGGATTTTGCTTTTTTTAGCGAATCTTGGTTATATTAATTTTGCTGTATTGTTTAGTATATTCGATATATGGCCACTGTTACTTGTTGTTGCAGGAGTAAATATTTTATTTAAGAATAAGCCTATAGTTTCTTATATAACGTGGATACTATTTTTTATAGTTTTAATTGTGTATGGTAGCTTTTATAAAGGTGGTATTGTTAGTAGCAGAATAATTAGTAGAGATATGGATGTAAAAAAACCTATAGAAACTGCATATGGTGAGCTTAATTTAGATATAGGAGCTGCTAAAATAAACCTAGACTCAGAAAATGAAAGTCTTTTGACAGCTCATTTAAAAGGTAAAGAATTAGATTATGAAGAGAACTACAAAAATAATAAAGAGAAAGCAGTTTTAAGCTTTGAAAGTAAAGATTTTAGTGCTAGTAATTTAAATAATGATATTTCTGATTATAACTTTAATTTAAATAAAGATGTATTATGGGATATAGACCTTGATTTAGGGGCTATTTCTGGGCAACTTAATTTAGAGGAAATAGCAGTTAAATCAATTGATTTAGATTTTGGTGCAGGAAATCTGGATATTATTTTAGGAAATAAACAGGATAGGTCAAATATTAAGATTGATTCTGGTGCATCTAACTTAACTATAGTAATCCCAGAAGAAGCAGGATTGAAAATAAAATTAGATACTGCTTTAACTAAAACTAATATAGATGATTTGAATCTAAATAAGTCTGGTGATTATTATATTTCACCTAATTATGAAGATGCTAGTGCAAAGTTAGATTTTGAGATTGATATGGCTGCAGGTAAAATAGATTTTGAAACTAAATAGAAATATTAAGAAGACTGATAAAAAAATCAGTCTTTTCGCATAGTATAGATTGTAATTAAAATGTAATATAACAAACTAGGTTTTCGGAAGGGATTTTTTTACAAATGTGGAATAGTATATACTAATGGCATAGTTTTAAGCAATAGATGGAGGTGGAAAAATTGTTAAAGCTATTTCAAATTTGTTTCTATACAGGGATACTATTTACTGTTGTTTCATTATTGTTGGGACAGCTATTTGATTTTTTGAATCTAGATCTAGATCTAGATCTAGATTTAGATGGAGATATTTTTGGCGTATCGGTGTCACCTATAAAACCAATTATTATTATGTCTTTCATTACGACTTTGGGAGGTGTAGGCATAATCTGTATTAATAAAGGAATAAATCCTTTAGTTTCTTTTTTGATTGCTCTTGTAGTTGGAGCATCAATTTCGGCTATTTTACACAAATTTGTAGTAGCTCCTCTCTATAGGGCACAAAATACAAGCGCTATTTCTCAACAAGAGTTAATAGGATACAGAGCAAAAACAAAAATAAATATTATTGGAGATAAATTTGGAAGTATTACATACGTTGTAAATGGAAATACCTACTCAGCACCAGCTAAATCGATAGATGGTATGGACATTTATCAAGGAGAAGAGGTTAAAATTGTTAGTATAGAAAAAAATATATTTTTTGTAGTTAGGGTTTAATTAGTTTTATAAGTTTAAATATAAAATTAAATTACGAAGGGAGGAAGACCTAGTAACACTTATAAAACAAAAAATATAAAGGGGATGATATTTTATGGAGATGTTTATAATACCTATTATTATTGTAGGAGTAATTTTATTACTTATATTTAGTATACTAGTCATGTGGAGAAAAGTTCCACAGGATAAGGCTGTAATTATTACCGGACTAAAGAAACGTGTTATTTCAGGGGGAGGAGGATTTATTGTTCCTCTATTAGAAAGAAGTGATATTATTTCCCTGGAAAACATGAAGATAGAAGTAAGAACCGATGGTGCTTTAACAGAACAGGGAGTAGATATTAAGGCTGATGGGGTTGCTGTATTAAAGGTTAAATCTGACATGGAATCAATTCTTTCTGCTGTAGAGCAGTTTAATATGGGTTCAGAAAAAGCAACTATTGATTTTATTAAGGATACAGCAAAGGACGTACTAGAAGGTAAGCTTCGTGAAATTATTTCTAAAATGTCAGTAGAAGAAATTTATAGAGATAGAGAGAAATTTGCTTCTCAGGTTCAAGAAGTTGCAGCTTTAGATTTAGCAGACATGGGATTAGAAATCAAAGCCTTTACAATTAGAGATATTAATGATGATAATGGATATTTAATCGCACTAGGTAAAAGTAGAATTGCCGAAGTGAAAAGAGATGCTCAAATTGCAGAGTCGGAAGCTAGTAAAGAAACCAAGGTAAAAACAGCTGAAGCCAATAGACAAGGAGAACAGGCTAGATTAGTTGCAGAGACTCAAATAGCCGAAGCTGCTAAAGAAAAGGAGCTAAAGGTTCAAGCCTATAGAAAAGACCAAGAAACAGAAAAAGCTAAGGCAGACCTTGCATACGAAATAGAAGCAAGTAAGGTGCAGCAGGAAGTTGAAAAAGAAAAAATGCAGGTTCAAATTGTTAGAAAGCAAAAAGAAATTGAACTGGCAGAGCAGGAAGCCCTAAGACGTGAAAGAGAGCTTGAAGCTACAATTAAAAAACAATCCGATGCTGAAAAATATAGTGCTCAAAAAAGAGCGGAAGCCGATCGATATAGAGAAATACAAGATGCAGAAGCATCAGCAGAAGCTATTCGTTTAAGAGGTAAAGCAACAGCTGAGGCTAGAAGAGAAGAAGGTATGGCCGAAGTAGAAATAATTAGAGAAAAGGGTAAAGCAGAAGCTGAAGCTATGATGAAAAAGGCAGAGGCCTTTAAACAATATAACGATGCAGCTATAACTCAAATGATTATAGAAAAGCTTCCTGAAATAGCAAAAGCAGTTGCAGAGCCATTATCTAAAACTGAAAAGATTGTTATTGTTGATTCGGGTAACGGTGGTGGCAAAGGAGCAGCAAAGGTATCTGGTTACGTTACAGATATAATGGCTTCTCTACCAGAAACGGTTAATGCATTAACTGGAGTGGACTTAAAGCAAGTTTTAAAAGGAAAAGATTTAGGTATTTTTAACGCAGCGTCAAAAGATGAAGATAATAAATTAGAATAGTAGGAAAAAATTTCAAAGTATTATATTAGGTGAAAGAAGGTTTTAAAAATTCCTTACTTTCACCTAAAATTTTATATATAAAAAATTATCCCCTTTACATAAGTAATATTTTGTTGTATAATCGTACAGGTAGGGCATTAGACCTATACAAGCTGTATTGTGCTGATGTGGCTCAGGGGTAGAGCACTTCCTTGGTAAGGAAGAGGTCGGCAGTTCGATTCTGCTCATCAGCTCCATAAAAACGTTATAAAATGCCGCTTCTAGAAGGAACTAGGGGTGGTGTTTTTTTTATGTAAAATGGATAATATAGGAGGAATATTAATGCCATGTAGACATGAATTTGGAATAATAGATTGTTTAGAAGAATATGACGAGTATCAATATGAACCTGCAAAATATAATTGTGTTTCTGTAGATGATGATTTTCTAGGTGAAATATACCACGCAGGATTTAAATATAAAATAGAAAAACTTGAAACATTTGCACACAATAAGAATAAACCTTTTAAAGACCTTGCTTATTATGGAATAACTTTGATACCACCAAAATCTCTTAAGTATTTTTTTGATATCGTTGCTGAAGAGAACGTAAATCATAGATCGCAGGAGTTAGATATGTTAATTGATAAAATATCTACTGCAATAGAAGAAAATAAATGGATGATTCATTTCGGGATTTAGGTATTATTTATTGTATACGAAGGTTATGATCCACATTCTTTTTTTAAGGTGTAATAAATGAGAAATATGAAGTAATAAATCCAGTAGAAGGCTACATTCTACTGGATTGTATTTTAGTTGGGTATTTAATTTGTTATACTATTCCCGTATTGAAAAACCAGCATTTTCAATGGCTTTTCTTACTTTAACAATATCGTCTGTTTCAATACGTAGTATGATTTTTAGTATTTTCATAGGGACATTAGGATCATCTATTAATAAACTTATGATATTAGCGCCTGCTTTATCAATAACATCGGTTAATATAGCTAGTCTGCCTTTAAAATCATAGGAAGTAACTACAATTTTATGTCCTTTATTTATTCCATAAAGATGGGTATAATGTCTAAAGATAGTTTTGTGAGTAATAATACCTAAAAATTCTCCTTCATTATTATTAATAACAACAAAAGGAATATTGCTTTCTGCAAGAAGTAAAGCTGCATCTTCTACGTCATCATATAGAGTGAGGGTTGGAATATCTGTATGTATTAAATCTTTCACAGCTATATCCGTATCTTTTTCTATGATAGCTTTTAGAAGTTTTTCTTTTGCAATAACGCCTATAAACTTATTTTCTTCAACAACAGGTAAAGAAAGGAAGTTACCTTCTTCAATAACCTTTAATGTAGAATTTAAGTCTAAATCAGGTTTGATTAATGTAAGTTGTTCTTTTTTCATAATAAAATTAATAGAAATCATAATTATCCCCCTTTAAGATATACTCATTTAAATATATAGATAATATGAAAATAAAATTACAATTATTAATTACCCTTTAAAGTTATTGAGAAACACATATACTATATTAAATTAATTTAATAAACAAAATCTTGCGAAAAATTATGCTAGTGCAGTATACAAATAAAAGTTATTTTTATCAATTTTTATTTGCAACATCTTTATTATACATTTAAACTAAAAATGAAGAGTTGCCCAAATGCTAAAAGCTTGTGATAAATTATGTATATATACCAATGGATAGAAGGTGGGATATTTCGATGGATCGTAACAATATTAATTGCCATCAATGTAAATACTTTTATATTACTTGGGATAAAAATTTTCCAAAAGGATGCAAATTTTTCGGATTTAAAACTGATAATCTTCCATCTATTTCTGTTTTAGAATCTTCTGGTGAACCATGCCACGGATTTGCGCAAAAACATAAAAAATAATGCTAATACAATTTACTAGTCGTATATATAATTTTATGATAAAATACTAAAAGCTAGAATTTATATATTATGCATGAAGTATGAGCTTGAAAGTTTACTTTTACAATAACTTTAAGATGTAATTTTTGTTTAAATAAGAAAAACTTATGATGAATATGAAAGGAATATAAAAAATGAATGTAGGATTTATATCATTAGGATGTAGTAAAAATTTAGTAGTTACAGAAGAAATAATAGGATTATTTAAAGATAATAGCTTTAATATAGTAAATAATGCACAAGAAGCTGAGATAATAGTAATAAATACATGTGGGTTTATAGAATCGGCAAAGCAAGAAGCAATCAATACAATATTAGAAATGGCACAGTTAAAAAATAAAAGGTGTAAATATTTAATCGTAGCAGGCTGCTTAGTTCAAAGATATAAAAAAGAACTAGAAAAAGCAATTCCAGAGGTAGATTTATTTATAAGTATAAGTGAATATAAGCAAATTTGGAAAGAAATCGAAGGCCTATTGGGAATAGAAAAAGAAGAAAACCTTAAAAAAACTATGTTAGATTATAACAACAGGGTGATAACAACTGGAAAAAATATGGCCTATTTAAAAATAGGTGAAGGTTGCGATAATAATTGCACATATTGCGCTATTCCTGATATACAAGGCCCTTATGTATCTAGAAGAATTGAAGATATTTTAGAAGAAGCTCAAAACCTTGCAAAACAAGGAATAAAAGAATTAATCGTAATCGCTCAAGATACTACTAAATATGGACTAGATATATATGGAGAAACAAAACTTGCGGAGCTTTTAGAAGAGCTTTGTAAAATAGAAGATATTCAATGGATAAGATTTTTATATTCATATCCAGAAACCATAACGGATGAATTAATTGACGTAGTAAAAAACAATGATAAAATTTGTAATTATTTCGACATTCCAATTCAACATATATCCGATAAAGTATTAAAAAGGATGAATAGAAAAAGTGATGGAGCAAGCATAAGAAAGGTATTAAGTAAGATAAGAAAAGAAATACCGGATGTTATACTAAGAACAACATTAATTGTAGGATTCCCAGGTGAAACAGAGGAAGACTTTAAAGAGCTTTATGAATTTGTAGAAGAAACAAAGTTTGATAAACTAGGTGTATTTACCTATTCGAAGGAAGATAATACACCGGCAGCAAAATTAAAAGAGCAAGTACATCATGCAACTAAAAAGAGCAGACATAATAAAATAATGAAACTTCAAGAAAAAATATCAAAAGATAGTCTTGATAGAAAAATAGGTAATATTTACAACGTTTTAATTGAATCAAAAACAAAGGGTGGAAATTACTATGTAGGTAGGACATACATGGATGTTCCTGATAT